>NZ_JBQEOL010000018.1:0-65174 GCF_052044895.1 Acinetobacter sp. 22323
AGTGAACCACCTGATCCCTTCCCGAACTCAGAAGTGAAACCTCTTAGCGCTGATGGTAGTGTGGGGTTTCCCATGTGAGAGTAAGTCATCGCCAGCTCATTATTCTAAACACCCTCTGTCAAATGACAGGGGGTGTTTTTTTTATGGCCAAGATTTAAGAAAGCATCTAAATATTAAGTTTTATATAAAGCTACAGCAGAAAATTTGCTCATTATATAAAGTCATAGTGGTTGTTATCTTCTAGGATGAATTCCCTGTAATCGATTTTAGTAGTGTTTTTTAGCTGATGCTTAAGTGCAGTATCGCTATTAAATACTTCGCTACAGTGCCTAGGAGGGCGGGTGAAAGGTGAATAACTTTGTTTACCTACCACCATGGTGGTAATAAAACGTTTTGCGAGCTATCGGTAGATAGACTTATAGCTGTATGGACTCAAATGCCTTATATGAAGGGTATTGATATCTACGGTGTATATTTCATAAAGGATGAAAGATTTACATATAAATATTATTTTTTAGTTATATGCTGTATGTTTACATAGAAATAAAAAACCAGCTCAAAGCTGGTTTTTTATTAGATGGATAATTTAAGCAAATACTTTCATAACCTGATCTAGAAGTACCCATAGGATCACAATCGCCACTACAGGCTCTGCAATTTTTGCCCAAGTTGGCGCATTGACTACAACCACATCTTCAACGTCATGTTCTAGGGACTGATTGTTTTGGCTGACCATCTGATTAAACTCCTTCATCGTTGCCTCCAATGATAGCTCTTCTTGTGGCATTGGTTTAGAGCCTTTCAGTTCTAACAGATTATTTGTTGTCCAAACCCAATCATCTGCTTGACCAGAAAGATGCTCGATCTGACCATATAACAGTTCCTGAATACTGTTCAGATTATGATTGCCGGTATCATGTAGCTGTTTAAGCTCTATTAGCTGAAGTTTGAAAATCTCATAAATATTGGCTTCTTGTACTTCACGAGAAAGAGTAGACTGATTAGATTTAAGTGTACTCAGATGACGGGCAATTTCCTGGATATATAGTTCATCAGGATGATTAATTTCATTATAGATCTTATTCGGATTAAGCTTCCATTCACTAACCAGCTTACCTAAAGTCAGCGCACTGATTTCGGCAATGTATGCACGACGTTCCTGCTTTGGATACTGACTTAGAAGCTCAGGCTTTTGAGTTTCTATCTGTTCAACAAAATATTGTACTAAATCAAAAGCCATTCACTTACTCCGTTCTTATTTAATCTAATAACCTGAGGCTTGGTTTTTTCTTTGGTGTTTCAGGTTCTTCTTCAATGTTTGATTTTAAAGCATCTTCTTCAGTTTGTGTATGCTCATATTCATTTGGATCAAAGAATAGTCCCTGACCATTTTCACGTGCATAGATGCCAAGTACCGCAGCCATTGGTACATAAATATCACGTGATACACCACCGAAACGTGCAGAGAATGTAATCGCGTCATTGCTCATATGTAGCGCATGTACGGCGTGTGGTACGATATTTAGAATGATCTGGCCATCTTTAATAAACTGTTCTGGAACCATGGTATTTGGACGCGTAGCATCAACCAATAGGTATGGTGTCATATTGTTATCACAGATCCATTCATAAATCGCACGAGACATATAAGGACGTGTAGGCGTAAGGTTGAATTCCTGTTCAGACATAATGAATACTCGATTAATTTGATAACTGGGCAGCATAGCGGTTCTTTTCCTGCAACGTCATTGATTTGATAAAAGCAGGACGGCTGAAGATTCGCTGGCAATACAGATAGAATGGGCGGCATTGCTGTTTAGGTAATTCTACACCCATACTGTGCAAACGGATGAACATCGGCGCAAGCATGCAGTCCAAGATACTGAACTGCTCTGACATGAAATAGGGAAAGTGCTGAAATAGTGGCATGAGTGATACCAGAATATCGCGAAGCTGTTTTTGCGCCTGAGCTTTCGCTGCGGGATCTAAAGAATCCGGGTGTTTGAGCATGATATCGGCCAGTTTAAGCCAGTCATGTTCAAAGCGCCATAGATATTGGCGTTGCTCAGCTCGCGGCATCGGTGCATCGGCATAGAGCTTGTTCTGGCGATAGCGATCATCAATATATTCAGAAATAATCTGGCTAATAAATAATTTCAGATCATTTTCAATCAGCATCGGTAGTTGATTATAAGGATTTAGACTGGCCAAGTCCTCATCGTCACTATCGACCAAGATTAAATGATATTTAATTTGTTTTTCGGTAAGAACGTAGCGAATCCAATGGGAACGAAAGTCATCGGCATGGCTATATAAGGTGATTCCTTGAAGTGGCGCGCTTTCGACTGACATAAATCCTGAGCAAATTTTAGTGAGTAGAATAGGATACTAAAAATCAACCTAAAAAGCACGAAGCATAAAAGACCAATTGGCTTTTGACAGGGTAGATTATAAGAAAAAATGAAAGGAGCAGAACAAGATGATCATGAATTTAGGTTTAATCATAGTGTTTGTGATTATAGGTATAGCCAACTATTATCTGACCAAGTCCTTCTGGTGTCATGAAGGGGTATGGGGTAAAGATGTTCATGAACAATAATATATACAATTCTATTCAGTGGTAAATTTAAAGCCATAAAAAACCCTGGAATAAACCAGGGTTTTTTGTCCGATTCGGTAAACGAATTAACGTTTAGAGAATTGAGGACGTTTACGAGCTTTACGTAAACCAAGTTTCTTACGTTCAACTTCACGAGCATCACGAGTAACGAAACCAGCTTGACGAAGAGCAGGTTTAAGAGTTTCGTCAGCAGCGATCAATGCACGAGTAATACCGTGACGGATAGCGCCTGCTTGACCACCGATACCACCACCAGCAACAGTGATGTAAAGGTCATATTTGTTAGTTGCTTCAAGAAGTTCTAACGGTTGGTTAACAACCATACGAGCAGTCTCACGACCGAAGTATTGTTCTAAAGAACGGTTGTTAATTACGAGTTTACCAGTACCAGCAGATAGGAAAACACGTGCAGTTGCGGTCTTACGGCGACCTGTACCATAGTTTGTAGCCATGTGCTGTATCCCTTAGATGTCCAAAACTTGTGGCTGTTGAGCTGTGTGAGGATGCTCAGTACCAGCGTACACTTTCATTTTCTTGATCATTGCATAACCAAGAGGACCTTTTGGCAACATGCCTTTAACAGCGCGTTGGAAGATCTCTTCTGGTTTGTGTGCAACTAATTTCTCGAAGTTAGTTTCACGGATACCACCAGGGAAACCAGTATGGCGATAGTATTTCTTATCAAGTGATTTTTTACCAGTCACTTGAACTTGCTCAGCATTAATAACAACGATGTAATCGCCAGTGTCAACGTGAGGAGTATAAGAAGTTTTGTGCTTACCGCGTAAACGACGAGCGATTTCCGTCGCAAGACGGCCTAGAGTTTTGCCAGAAGCATCAACAACGTACCAGTCGTGTTGAACTTCAGCTGGCTTAGCGCTGAGAGTTTTCATTAAACCACTACCTATTATAGTTGGTTTGGACGGTGGAATCTGTCCAAACAAAAGGAGACGAGATTCTAAACGAATACGTGAAGAATCACAAATGAAAATTAAAAATTTCAAGCGCTGTATTTTATATAATCTACGAGCATAAGGGAAGAAAAATTAAGCAGAATGCATAAAAATAACTGGCGAGATTTGTAACGCAGATTTCTCTGAGAATCACAACAGTCCAAAACACTGTACAGATCGCTGCACGCAAGCCTGTTTGAAACAGGCTATACTATTGAAGGCCTTAGTGAATAGAGAAGAAGATGCTGCCTTTATATGTCACCAGCGGTGAACCTGCCGGAATTGGTCCTGATATCTGCTTGAGTCTGGCAAATCGGGTTGATGAGCGTCCGATTGTGGTACTTGCGGATCTGGAAATGTTGGGTCAGCGTGCCCAGCAACTAAATCTGGCAATAGAGCTGATTGAATATAAGGGACAAGAGTCTTCTTCTGAAGAAGGTCAGCTCTATGTAGAGCATGTACCTTTAAAACAACAAGTGATATTGGGTGAGCTCAATAGCCATAACGCTGCTTATGTATTGGAACAATTACGTCGTTCAGCTGACTATGCCATGACCGGGAAAAGTGTTGGTGTGGCAACAGCACCAGTGCAAAAGTCAGTCATTAATGATGCCGGAATTCATTTCAGTGGGCATACTGAATATTATCAGGAATTTGCTGGTGTGCCTCGTGTGGTGATGATGCTGGCAACTAAAACCTTACGTGTCGCTTTAGCAACAACGCATCTTCCGTTACGGGCAGTCGCGGATGCAATTACGCCTGAGCGTTTGCATCAGGTGATTGATATCCTGATTCATGATTTGAAATCAAAATTTAAAATTGAGCATCCGCATATTTTAGTCTGTGGTCTGAATCCTCATGCCGGTGAGGGAGGGTATCTCGGTATGGAAGAGATTGAAGTGATCAATCCAGTATTGGAAACTTATCGTGCTCAAGGCATCAATATGAGCTTGAGCTTACCTGCTGATACCTTATTTACCCCGGAAAATTTAAAAGATGCGGATGCTGTTCTGGCGATGTATCACGATCAGGGCTTACCTGTGTTAAAATCGCAAGGCTTTGGTGAAGCCATCAATATTACTTTGGGCTTACCGTTTATCCGAACTTCTGTCGATCATGGCACAGCACTCTCCCTCGCAGGTACAGGACTTGCGAAAAGCTCAAGCTTACATGTCGCTGTCGATCTGGCGCTGGATTTAGCGCGCCACTGATGACTGTTCATTACTCACGTTGGAAATGTTTTTATGTATCAAATTAATGCCTTAAACCCAAAAGATGAAGGGCATCACACGCGTAAGCGTTTTGGTCAAAACTTCTTACATGACCAACGTGTCATTGCAAAAATTGTCCGTTCCGTGAATCCACGTGCGGGTGAAAATATTGTTGAAATTGGTCCCGGTCTTGCGGCTTTAACTTCACCTTTAATTGGTGAATGTGATGCTTTAACCGTTCTAGAGCTTGACCGTGACTTGGCTGCAGGTTTGCCGGGTCGTGTGCCGCATCCTGAACGTCTAACGATTATTGAAACAGACGCATTGAAATACGACTTCACGCAATTATTCCAACCTGACCGTCCATTACGTGTCGTGGGGAACTTGCCATATAACATTTCGACGCCACTGTTATTCCATCTTTTGGAATTCGGCGACAAAGTTAAAGACATGCATTTCATGTTGCAAAAGGAAGTGGTGGATCGTATTACCGCCTCGCCAAACACCAAAGAATATGGTCGTTTGTCGGTGATGATTCAGTATTATTGCAAACCGACATTCTTGTTTGAAGTGCCACCAGGTTCGTTTAATCCGCCGCCAAAAGTGACTTCTGCGGTATTCCGTTTAGAACCCTATGACGTAAAACCGATCGTGGCGAAGAATGAAAAAGCTTTGGCACGTCTGGTATCCCACGTATTTACCCAGCGTCGTAAAACTTTGCGTAATAGCTTAAAAGGCATGCTGGTTGAAGATGGTTTTGAAAAGGCAGGTGTAGATCCGATGGCGCGTCCAGAGACCCTGACACTTGCTCAATTTGTGGCTTTATCTGATCAAATGGTAGCTTAAAAAGAATGACTCGCACTGTTCGATACAATTATGTGATTGGTGATGTGCAAGGCTGTTTTGAGGCCTTGAAGGCATTACTGAAAGAAATCCGCTTTGATCCGGATCAGGATTTTATCTGGTTTGCGGGTGACCTGGTCGCTCGGGGTGAAAACTCGCTGGGTGCGCTGCGCTTCATTAAAAAGTTGGTCGACAATGGTGTCGCTGCAACAGTGCTAGGCAACCATGATTTGACTTTGTTGGCTTATGCGCGTGGCATTAAGCCGATTAAAGACAAGGACAATGTCTGTGATGTGATTGATGCTATCGACAGTGATGATCTGATTGACTGGCTGCGGAAACAGCCTATGTGTCTGTTCCCGAATGAACAGACAGTGCTCACGCATGCCGGTATTCCTAAACTTTGGGATGTTACCAAGACTGCCGAGTTAGCCAAAGAAGTAGAAGCAGTCATAGGTCATGATGATTTTGAAATCATGGATGCGTTCCTGAGCGATATGTTTGGTAAAGAGCCAGCACTCTGGTCAGATGAGTTACAGGGTCATGAACGTATACGTTGTATCGTGAATTACCTGACGCGGATGCGTTTAACCGATACAGAAGGACGTTTAGAATACAGTTTTAAAGATTCTCTGGATGACCCGATGCCTGAAGGCTTTCAGCCCTGGTTTGACTTTGAATCCAAAGCGGCCAAAACCCATCAAATTATCTTTGGACACTGGGCTGGATTACAAGGGAAAACCATTACGCCACAGATTCAGAATGTAGATGGCGGGTGTGTTTGGGGAAATCAGCTGATTGCGTATCGATTGGAAGATAAAGAATTATTTAAGGTTGATAATCCGGTCATGTCATCCTCAAGCTAAGCCATAATAAAAAAGCCACATGATGTGGCTTTTTTATTTACAGCGCCTTAATCCAGTCTGATCCAGGTTTGGCTGCGACCTAATGCGGATACTCCCATATAGCCACGTAAGGTCAGACGTTTACCAGTGGCATTCAGGCGAGCTTTGGCATCATAAATTTTTCCGGTCAGCGGATCGATGATCCGACCCTTATCATAGTTATTGGCTTTACCTACTTGTTTTAAGCCGGTAAGTAAGTCCATGCCTAAGATCGGTTGATTGGTATACGGAGCCGGGCAGTTGTTACAGCTTTTTTGTGGGGTATAACCAGGGCGAGGCGTTACTTTAACGATTTTACCTACGTAAGTACCGTTATTTTCTTGACGAATTTCAATAATGGCTTTAGGGGAGCCAGTTTTATCATCAATTTGTTGCCAAGTGCCGGTTAAATCCTGTGCAAAAGCTGACACAGTCATACATGCACCCATTAGCATCATTGCGATTTTAGATTTTTTCATATTAATCATCCCCATGTGGTTTGTTACAGACAGTCACTAGTTATTTTTTGATCAGTCTGCACTAAGAATTCAGTTGTGTTTAAGTCCCATGACCGAAACTTGAGTATGGTCATATAAATTTAAGGGATTACCATCGACAGCGACCTGATTAATCAGGTCATGAATATGTATATCGGATGCTGATTGCAGCGTAGCGTTTCCAGCATGATGTAATGCAGTGAATTTCAATTTATTGAAGGCTTCTGGCTCCAGTATTTCAAATGAGTACTGAGTGGAGGGCAAATGATCAGCACCTTGTTTTATTGGCTTATTACCAAAAAGTGGGTGGGATAACGAGGTGCCTAAATTTCTAGATAAGCCACCTCTATTATACTTCGCCGATTTAATCAGGACCATGGCCGGATCTGTCTTGTCATGCATCTGCTGCCAGCTGCTTATCCAATTCTCTCCACAAGAAATTGGGTTTAAAGCAACACCAGATGTCCTGAAAACACTCATTGTTTTCATTCAATTTCCTTGTATTTCAAAATCAAATATCCATTTGATTTGCTTCACTCTTGCTGTATATGAAGTTTTAATACACAAAGACTAAAAAATCTATATGTTTATTATTCATACAACCTTATATAAAAAAATGCAAGTTGAATATAGGCAGAGATTCATACTTAAGTCTTAAAGATTATAACAATATTCTTGTTAGGGGAAACGTGATTTTTAACCCATATTGAATGATGTATAGGAAAGTGAGAGAAAAATATTTAAAATAACTGACCAAAGAGACAGCGTGTAGCCAAGTTGAAAATAGGGTAGATTTAGTAATATTAAAACGATTGAAAGGATTATAAATATATAAAATTACTGAATTAAAATCTGTCATTTAGGTCAATTTAATTAGTGGTATGAAACTTAAATGAATTTATGAAGTGACTAACTTGTCATTAGAATTTAATAGTTCATATTTCTATCTAAATCGATATAAGAATAAAATGACTATATAAAATAGATATAGTCATCCAGAAATGACGATGTGGTCAGATTAAAGATTCTGAAGATATAGAATAAAAGTCGGTAGCCAGAGGGCCGTAAAGACAGCATTCACTGCCATACCAAATGCTGCGTATCGACCCGCAACACTACCACGCTGCCAGGCTTGCGCTGTACCAATCGCATGGGCGGCAAGGCCTAGTGCAAGACCAGAAGCACGTTCGTCATTGATATGACGCAGAATGAGGGGGGAAAACGCAGCCCCAATGACACCAGACAGAATTACAATCAGAATCACCAGGCTAATTGGTGCATCCAGTAAAGTTGCGATATTAATCGCAATTGGGGTAGTAACTGCACGAGTGGCAAAGGCCATGATGTCACCGGCTGCCATATGTAACAGATAAGCGAGTCCCATGGGTAGGGCAACTGCACTGATACTGGCGAAGATCAGAATTCCAATCACACCTTTTAATGGTAGGTCATCATAGCGCATCGCTGCCAGAGGAATTGCCAAGGCCACCGTAACATAGCCTAAAAGACGGTTAAACAAGGGATTAGTGTTTTCCGTATAATGTTCATAAGGAACACCCAGTACAAACAGAATAGCCAGCACGAAGAACATGCCAAAGACAATGACCGGAATTTTAGGAATCACACGGTTACATGGTTTTGCCGCAAGATAGGCCGCCAGCGTGATCAGGAAACCATAGAGTACAGATAACATAATGATCTCCTAAAGCCAGCGCTTGGCCATTTTTGCATAGACCCATAATGGAATGAGCGTACTAACAAACAGAATCAGCAGAAAGGCTGGAATTTTATGTCCCATATGCACCAGCATCATCAATGAGCCGGCGCTGACAGGTAAAAATGCAAAGGCACTTTCTTTCATAATCTTGTTATTGGTATCTACCAGTCGGGCAGGAATTTTGCTCCAGCGACGCCAGCTAAACAGGACGATGAGCAGGCTGATCAAACCGACCAGATTGCCTAATTCAGGGTGCTCTAGCTGGGTCATGATCCATACTGCTGTTTCCCGAAAAACAATAATTAGAAGCAGCGTGCCGATCCATGCTGGCCAATCTATATGCTTAATCCAGTTCATTTTAGAGTCTATTTAATTTGATTTATCGAGTTTTAGTCGATCTTACGCGGTATTTCAAATTCTTCAAGTGGCCGTTGAAACTGAACTGCTTGCTCACCCAAAATATCTTCTAGGGATAGATGTGCCTGGCGGATGATCTGTGCCAGTTTCTGTGGGGCAATACTGACCTGCAAATGCAGCTGACCTTGCTCATCATAATGCTCGGACTGAATCACATTCAGCTCATAAAGCTGATTACGCAGTTTGCCATGTGCAGGCTGTAACTTAAGTTCAAACTTTTGTAGTTCTCCCATCAACGCTTCATGTACCGCCTTACGTAGCAGGTCAATCCCTTCTCCCGTGTGAGCAGACACATAGACCCGTTCTGGCTGATTAGGTTTGTGATAGATAATCTTGGCGTCTTCACCGCTTTGGTCAATTTTATTATAGACACGAAGTACTGGAACATTAGCCCCGATTTCCTTGAGCACACTTTCTACTGCATCAATTTGTTCCAGAATTTCCGGACTGCTGGAGTCAATCACGTGTAGCAACAGGGTGGCTTCTAAAGTTTCTTCCAAAGTCGCTTTAAAAGATTCCACCAGGGAGTGAGACAGGTTACGCACGAATCCTACCGTATCTGCCAGTACTACAGTGCCAATGCCTTCCCAGTCCAGACGGCGCAAGGTTGGATCCAGAGTGGCAAACAGCTGATCAGCTGCATAAACATCGCTATCTGCAAGAATATTAAACAGGGTAGATTTACCGGCATTGGTATAACCAACCAGAGAAATGGTAGGTACAGCAGCTTTCTGACGGGCTACACGACCTTGCATCCGGGTTTGACGGACTTTATCCAGTCGGGCTTTCAGTTGCCCCATCCGTACACGCAGCAAACGTCGGTCAGTTTCTAATAAAGTTTCACCAGGGCCACGTAAACCAATCCCCCCTTTCTGGCTATCCAGATTGCCACGACTACGAATCAGGCGAGAAGAAAGATGCTGTAACTGGGCCAGTTCGACCTGTAATTTACCTTCATAAGTGCGAGCGCGCAGCGCGAAAATATCCAGAATGAGTTCAGTACGATCGACCACCCGACATTTAACAACGCGCTCAAGGTTACGTGCCTGCGCAGGGGTCAGGGTATGATCAAAAATCACCAGATCAGCTTCAAGAGCTTCAACTTTTTCTGCAATTTCCTCAGCCTTGCCGGAGCCGATAAAATATTTAGGATCGGGTCTTAAACGCTGAGCATGCATATGCTCAAGAATTTCTGCCCCTGCTGAACTGGCCAACAGGTGAAATTCTTCTGCATCCAGATCCTCCAGCATCTGCACGGTCACACTGACCAGAATGACACGATCTTTGGCACGATGCTGTTCAAAATATTCCACTCAGTCCACACTCTACTTAAAAACTTTTTTTAATAGAATTCATTTTAGTGGAAAAAGACAGGGACAGATAGCATTGCTCTGTGAGTTTTGGGTTAGAGTGCAGCAACAAAAAGTTGAGCCAGGCCGACTAAAACAGCCGCGTAGAATGCGGTTGTCACAAAAATGTATTTCAGTGCTTGTGTGGGTTGAAGAGTTTCAACCGTAACCTTTGGATCTTGCTGCATGCTAAAACTCCATAATTTGTTCATTCAATGGAAATATAATAATTCATCGTATAATTGAATAAAAATTGCAAAATTTAATCCGTCTGAACGGTTTTTATAATCAATGCATGTTCAGAATGAACAGTATAGAATGGTAAAGATACGTGAAGATGATGACCTGAATCGACCTGGAAATAGTGATCCTTGTATGCACTCGACTATAAATAATGAAACATCTGAAATTCGTGGTTTAGCAAAATTTTTGCTCTATAGCAGAAAAATGGTTGCCTCTGTCGCAGCGGTGAGTGAAGGGTTCTATCTGGTTTACCGACACGGTTTATACAAGAATCCGAATAATCCACATAACACGCGATATGTGCAGTATTTCTGTCGTCAGCTATGCAAGGTATTTAATATTGAAGTGCAGGTACATGGCACTATTCCACGAGAACCCGCACTTTGGGTGAGTAATCATGTGTCCTGGCTGGATATTGCAGTACTCGGTTCTAGTGCACGAGTGTTTTTCCTGGCTAAAGCCGAGATTGAACAGTGGCCGCTGCTTGGCAAACTGGCGAAAGGTGGGGGAACTTTATTTATCAAGCGTGGGTCGGGAGATTCACTCCGAATCCGTGAGCAGATTACCGGATTTTTAAAACAGGATATTCCAGTGCTGTTTTTCCCTGAAGCCACCACTTCAGATGGACGTGCAATCAAGAAGGTCCATGGCAGGATTCTGGGTGCAGCAATTGAAGCAAAGCGCCCGGTACAGATTTGTCTGATTTGTTATGTCAATCAGCAGGGGGAACTGGATACAGTTGCGCCTTTTATTGGTCAGGTCGGTTTCGCTGAGCATGTACGTAAAGTATTAGAGATGCCAAATGTCACGGCACATTTAATGGCATTACCGGGCATTTCTACAGAAGGTCATACGGTGGATACGCTGACGCCGTTGGTGCAGGAAAAGATGAATGAAGGTCTGAAGTATTTACAGAATAAGGTCCTGAAAACACCCTTGGAAGTTACTGCATCAGTTTCATAGGTAAAACAAACAGTATCATTTTCCAAAAAACTAAAATGAGCGCTTATTGGCGCTCATTTTTTTATATTTAGCATTCAGTAGTTTATTGTTTTAACCGGTGTGATCCAGGCGTGAACCTAGGGTTTCGAGATGCATCGGGAAAACATTATTTTTACGGTCTTCAAAATAATGACGTAAGGTTCTTTCTACGCTCGGGAATGCCAGCTCTGCCCAAGGAATATCTACTTCGTCAAACAGGCGTGATTCAATGGTTTCTTCACCAGCGCCAAATTTGCCTTCCACCAGTTGAGTTTTAAACAGCACATAAATCTGACCGATCCGTGGAATATTGTACATGCAGTACAGCTGTTCGATTTCCACTTCAGCTTCGGCTTCTTCACGGGTTTCACGTGCTGCGCCTTGTTCCATAGTTTCAAACAGTTCCATATAGCCGGCAGGTAAGGTCCACAGGCCATAACGGGGTTCAATCGCGCGCCGGCATAGCAGTACTTTGTCTTCCCAGACCACTAGGGAACCGCAAATAATCTTTGGATTAATATAATGAATAAAACCACAGGAGCTGCAGACATGACGAAGTTTTTGATCACCTAAAGGTATTTTTTCAGTTGTCTTATGTCCACAGGCCGTACAAAAGTTCATATTCATCATCAATGACAAAAAGTAGACTCAGGATAACTGAAAAATTGAAATTTGGCATCAATTCTATCCTCAGGAATCAAAAATCAGCTATGATGAAATCATAATGAGAATGAGGAAGGCGTGGATGGATGAACGCGATTTAACACACAGATTACAGCAACGTTTGCGCTTTTCCAGGCGGATTCAGCCAGCGCATGCTGCCGTGTTAATTGCGATTACGGATGAGTCGAATCCCAAGGTCTTACTCACCCGCCGTTCGGCTTATCTGTCCAATCATGCCGGTGAGGTTTCTTTTCCGGGTGGTAAGCGTGATCCGCAGGACACCAGCAATATCGTCGTAGCGCTACGCGAAGCCTATGAGGAAACCGCACTAAATCCTTTTGATGTGCAGCTCATTGGTGATCTGCCCATGCAAAAGGCACGAAATGGCATGTTGGTAAAACCGATTGTTGGACTGATTCCACCGAAAGTTCAGCTGGTTCCACAACCTACTGAAATTGACCGGATTTTCTTTGCCTCACTGCGGCATTTACTTGAAGCCAAACCCACACCTTATGAAGTACGCTTTGCCCAGCAGTCGTTATATTTCCCGAGTATGCGCGTGGAAAATGAAGTGGTCTGGGGACTGACTGCGCGTATGCTGATTTCTTTATTTCAGTATGGCCTCGACTATAAAAAAGACTGGCCATTCTTACTTAATTCACCAGCTTTTAAACGATCAAAATTCTTTCAGGACTGAAGAGGATATTCAGGCATGTTGTATAAATTTCAGGGACATTCTCCAAAAGCGCTGCAACAACCATGGGATGGTTGGGTCGCACCCACAGCGACCGTGATTGGTCAGGTTGAATTGGGCAAACAGGTCAGTATCTGGTTTGGCGCCGTGGTGCGTGGTGATAACAGCAAAATCCATCTTGGAGACTATACCAATGTGCAGGAAAATGCCGTGCTGCATACTGATGCGGGGATTGAAATGCATATTGGTGATTATGTGACGATTGGTCACCAAGCCATGCTGCATGGCTGTACCATTGGTGATAATAGCCTGATCGGGATTCAGGCTATAATTCTCAATAATGCCGTGATTGGTAAAAACTGTATCATTGGCGCGAATGCGCTGATTCCGGAAGGAAAAGTGATTCCGGACAATTCTGTGGTGATGGGATCGCCGGGCAAGGTGATAAAAACCCTAGATGAAGATACTGTACAAAAGCTGAAAATGAGCGCACTGCATTATGCCAACCATTTTCAGAAGTTCCAGCCACTGGAACAAGTTGAGCTTTAAGCAACTCATCTACCTGTATTTATTAACCTGGCGATGGCCAGGTTTTTTTGTATCTGTTTCGGGAAAATCTCGCGTAGCGGATATGAGTGGAGTATCATATCCGCGTTTTTTATATTCTCTGAATTAAGGTTGTGCATGAAAGTGCTGGCATTGGAAACTGCCAATGAGCAGTGTTCCGTTTCTGTGATTGATGACACTCAAGAATTATTTTTCCAACTTGATGCGCGCGCAAAGGCACAAACGCAAACAATTCTCCCAATGATCGAGCAGGCTCTAAAAGATTTAAGCCTGGCGGTTTCTGATTTGACGGCGATTGCATTTAGTCGTGGACCGGGTTCATTTAGCGGTGTGCGTATTAATGCCGCGGTAACACAAGCTTTGGCCTGGTCGAATGACCTGCCAGTGGTACCCGTTTCGACCTTACAGGCCTTGGCACAAGCGGCATACCGTTTGCATGGTCTGACCGAAGTGACCGCGGTACTCGATGCGCGTATGAATGAAGTTTATATCGCCAGCTATCAGCTGGATGCTCAAGGCATCATGCAGCCAGTAGATGAAGAACAGTTGCTTGGTTATGAACAGGGTAGTGCCACAGTAAAATTTGTTGTAGTCGGCTCAGGCGCTCATCTGGTTCAATCAGAAGAGACTGAATACAAGAATGTTACTGCGACTGCACAGGATATTGCCACGATAGCGCGTGTGGCAGCAGCATCAGAAAACTGGGTTAGTGCTGAATTGGCACTGCCGGTCTATTTACGCGATAACGCATGGAAAAAAATTCCAGAACAAGGCAAAGCATAATTAATCAGGATTAAGCATGGATCTATTACTGCTGCTGAAAGCGGCAATCATGGGTATTGTTGAGGGTATTACTGAGTTCTTACCGATTTCTAGTACAGGGCACTTGATTCTGGCTTCAGAATTAATGAATTTCTGGACCAAGGAAAAGAGTGATGTTTTCGTGATTGCCATCCAGATGGGGGCAATCGCAGCAGTGATTTATGAATACTGGACACGTCTGTGGGGAGCCGCCACCGGGATTGTCAGTGGTGAGCCACAAGGACGCCGTCTCGGTATTGGTCTGATTCTGGCTTCGATTCCAATTATACTTATCGGGCTGACTTTTGGTCAGACTGTAAAAGAATTGTTATTCAACAATATTGCAATTGCGATTGGCTTGATTGTCGGTGGTCTGATCATTATCTGGATTGAAAAGAATCCACCTCAAGTCCGTGCCCAAGAAGTTGAAGACCTGACCATTAAAGATGCTATCTGGATTGGTCTGATTCAGGTTTTATCGCTGATTCCAGGTACTTCACGTTCTGGTGCTACCATTATCGGGGCGATGTTCCTGGGAGTATCACGTAAGGCAGCGACTGAGTTTTCCTTCTTTCTGGGTATCCCGGTAATTGTCGGTGCAGGCCTGTTAGACTTATACCAGAGCTATGACGTGTTTAGTGGGACTCAGGACTGGGTGGTACTTACTGTTGGTCTTTTAGTGTCCTTTATTTCAGCATTGTTATTGATCCGTGCGTTAGTCGCTTATGTCGCGAAGCGTGATTTCATGATTTTTGCCTGGTACCGTATTGTATCGGGACTGCTCATTTTATTGTTTGCATACACAGGCTGGACATTATGGTAAGCGAGATTCGCTTATACACTGAAACTGCATATATCGAGAAAGCACAGCACTTTGAGGCTGTGCTTTCTTCTCGTGGTGTACAGGTTCAGATTGAGACCGTAGAAAAACTCAATGCGCGTTTCTTTCGCCTGAATCCCGAACTGGCACTGTGTGTTGATGCGGACGGTTTATGGCTATCTGCCAATGGCATGAAAATGCAACCGGACTGGAAAGCGGAAGTGGGGCGTTTAAAACGTGCTTCACTGAAGTCGGAAATGATTGCACGTGCTTGCAACTTGGGTGAAAAGCCGACCCTAATTGATGCGACTGCCGGTCTTGGTCATGACAGCCTGTTGATGGCACATCTTGGTGCGCATGTCACTCTGGTCGAACGTCATCCGATTCTGTTTACCTTGCTGGAAGATACCCATACGCGTGCGCAGAATGATGCTTTCCTGAATCCGGTTGTATCGCGTATTCATCTGGTCTTCTCTGATTCTGCTGACTATTTAATCCAGCAGGCAGCAGAAAACGCCGTGGTGGATGTCGTTTATCTGGATCCGATGTTCCCGCAGCGTGACCAGAATCAGCAGGCACCCAAGAAACAGGCACAGGTGAAAAAACAGATGCAGCTATTGCATATGCTCTTGCCTGAAGATGGTGAAATGGACCTTGGCGATAACCTGCTAGAACTGGCACAGAAAATTGCTAAACGGGTGGTGGTGAAACGTCCACGTCTTGCCGTTTTTCTGGCTGATAAAGCACCCGATCATCAATGGCAAGGGGATGCTTGTCGCTTTGATGCGTATTTTCAGCATGATCTTGTAGCTGAATAAGATAATTGCTTCAAAATTCGCCAAGGATTTGTTATATAGTTAAAAATAGCATTGATAAAAGTCCTATCAAGCATAAACTTATTCTGCGAATTAGCGAGCCACTTGATCTCCCCGAAATCCTATGATCGACTTCAAACCATCCATTAATTTTTGGCACGATTTTAAGAGCAATCAAATTGCCGGAATATGGTTGTTTCTGGGGTCGAGGCGTTCCCTGCAAATGGTACGTCCCTCCATTCTTCAACTGGTGTTCTGGGGCATTCTGGGTGGTTGTGCCAACAGCCTGTTCAGCTGGCTCAGTTCAGGCCGGATTGGGGAATTTAACTCCCAAGGTCTGGTTAGCTACGCACTCTGGCCTTTTATTGCCCTGATTGTCGGGATTTTTCTGTCACAGCGGATCAATAATCCGCGTTTGATGCTGGTGCCGGCCTTGCTCTGGCTGGTACTGGATACGCACATCATGCTATTTCAGTGTCTGATTCAGTATCTGGGCGATCTCGACTATCTGCCATATATTCTGTATGACTATATCCCGACCTTATTTGTGATGCTGTTTGTCTGGCAAAGTCTGGCTGTGGTCTGGGTATTCTCACGTGAGCTGAAATGGCCGTGGTGGGAACGGGCACTCATTATGCTGGCAACCCTGTTTACCTTGGTCGTTTGGCAAATATCTGTCAAAGATCAGCCGATCTGGAAAGTAGAAGAAGTCCCGCCAAGTTTTGCTGAAGATGCCTTCTATGCACAACCTAATTTACTAAACAAAGCGCTGGATTCTATTGAATATGGCGAGTTTGCGCAGTCACACTGGTATTTTGTGGGTGTGGCAGGTGCAAGCTATCAAGATGTATTCTATTCAGAGATTGAACGGATCAAGGAACAGTTTGATACCCGCTTTGGAACCTTTGGGCGTTCGATTGCCTTGGTAAATCATCCAGCAGCTCGCACCGAGATGCCAATTGCTTCCAAAACCAGTATGGAACTGGCTTTACGCCGTATTGGCCAGCAGATGAATCGCGAAAGTGATGTGCTCTTCCTGTACATGACCTCGCATGGTTTGCCAAACGTATTTGAAATGGAAAATGCACCGCTAGATCTGGCACAGGTCGATCCAAAGTGGCTGCGTGACACGCTGGATGCATCCGGTATCCGCTGGCGAGTTATTGTGATTTCTGCCTGTTACTCCGGCAGTTTTGTTTCTGCACTGCAAAATGAAAATACCTTGATCATCACCGCTTCAGCAGCAGATCGCCAGTCCTTTGGCTGCTCGAATGAAGCCGACTATACCTACTTTGGCCGTGCCTTCTTTGATGAAGCGATGCGTGAGCAGGACAGCTTAAAGGAAGCTTTTACACAAGCCAGCCAGACGGTAGCGAAGTGGGAAAGTGCACAAGGCTTTGAACCGTCTGAACCACAGTGGGTTATCGGTAAGAATATGGAATTGATGTTACCTCAGCTTGAACAACGTCTTTTCCCGCCAGCGACAATAGCTTCAGCTTCCCAGTCAGTCGCTTTGGCGCCCTAAACTGATCAATGACTTTAGAAAATACAAAAAGGAATCATGATGGAACTGCTACAGAATAATAGAAGTTTTGAAGGTGAACAGCGAATCTATCGCTTTGATTCTAAAGTGCTAAAAAATTCAGCGCGCTTTGGTATATTCCTGCCGCCGCAAGCCTTGGCAGGACAAAGCTGCCCAGCGTTATTCTATTTGGCAGGTCTGACCTGTACTGAAGAAACCTTTGCGATTAAAGCGCATGCGCAGCGTCTGGCAGCACAGCTTGGCTTAATCCTGATTACGCCAGATACCTCGCCACGTGGTGAAGGGGTAGCTGAAGGGGATAACTGGGACATCGGACAGGGTGCCGGTTTCTATATCAATGCAACGCAGTTTCCTTGGGCTGAACACTTCCAGATGGAAAGCTTCATCATGAATGAGCTTTATCCCTTGGTAAATGAAGAATTTGAAATTCAGCCGGGCAAAATCGGTATTTTTGGACATTCGATGGGCGGTCATGGTGCCTTAACCTTGGCATTTAAATATCCAGAAAAATTTGTCTCTGTTTCTGCCTTCGCTCCGATCTGTGCACCAAGCCAATGCCCTTGGGGTGAAAAGGCCTTTAGCAATTATTTAGGTGAAGATCGTGCAGAATGGGCCAAACATGATGCGACTGAACTGGTCAAAGCCAAAGGCGCACTTTATCCGGATATCCTGATTGACCAAGGCTTTAATGATCAGTTCTATAGCCAGCTGAATCCTGCCTTATTCCAGCAAGCTTGTGATGCCGTGGGACAAAAGCTTACCTTACGTGAACATCAGGGCTATGATCACGGTTATTACTTTATTCAAAGCTTTGTTGATGACCATCTACAGTTCCATGCGGTACAGCTCGAAAACTAATTTTTAGCTATAATCAAAAGCAAATGACTCATGACATGGATGCAAATATACATGACATCCATGTCTGATCATGCGCTATACTTGCAAAGATTTATATAATAAAAACAAGGCAGTTTATGCAAAATACCAGTGATATAGACGCATCTACAATTCCTCCAGTCATTCCACCATTCCCACCTGATATTTCAGCCATGCCGGAAGTAAGACCTATACGGGTAGGCGAATTACAGTATTTTCGTTTTCATGGGACTGCCAGTGAATATTTCGGTATCTGGATTGTGAATATCCTGCTGACGATAGTCACTTTAGGATTGTATTCACCTTGGGCCAAGGTACGCCGTCTGCGTTATTTTTATGGTAATACTGAATTTGTACAACGCCGTTTCGACTTTACCGGGGTACCAGTCAAAATTTTGATGGGGCGTCTGATTGCGCTAGGACTATATTTTGCCATTTCGATTGCTTCAAACCTGTCTACTACAGCGACACTGGTCGGGTTACTGATTCTTTATCTGGCAGTGCCCTGGCTGATTCGGGCGACACTACGATTTAATGCCCGCAACAGTAAATTTGGCAATGCCCGGTTTTATTTTGGCGGTACCAATAAGGAAGCTTACTGGACCTTTATCAAAGCCATCCTGATTTATATCCTGACCCTAGGGATCTTTTTCCCGGTATTGGTCTGGCTATATAAACGTTATTGCTTTGATCATCTCTATGCAGGCCAGTTGAAATTCAAGCTGAATGCCACATGGGGCGATTACATGAAGGCCATGTATGTCCCATTGTTTATTTTCATGGGTTTTCTGGTTGCGGTGATGATCTTTGGCATAGGTTCCAGTTTTGCCAATCTTGGCAATCCTGGAGTTTTAAGCTCGCTAATCGGCTGGATTGTGGCGATTTATCTATTTGGTTTTTTCATCATTTTCCCCCTGATGCAGGCCCGGATTTTTATTACCACCTGGAACAATACATCTATCAGTCGTAGCCAGTTCAAGACCGAGTGTACCCAATGGCACTATACCTGGATTCTGGTGACTAACTGGATCGCACGTATTCTGAGTTTAGGTTTGCTTACACCATGGGCAGCGATTCGTCTATATCGCTATCAGGTGGAATCATTAACCCTGAATTTACGTAATGATCCGGACATGATGATGAACAGAGCACAGCAGGATCACAGTGCGCTGGCAGAAGAGATCAGTGACATCTTCGATATTGATGTGTCGTTATAACAGGAGAAAAGTATGTCTACTCAGGTCACTGACGTCATTTTCTATGATGGCATTATCTCAAAACCGCAACCGGCGCAGGTGTCCCGGATTGATGATCAGTCGGTACTGATTCGTTATGGCGAAGCTTATGCACAGCAGCGGCGTTATCTGTATGCAGACATGCAGCTGATTGGAGCACTTGGAAAAATTCAGCCAGTGATTGAACTCCAAGATGATGCCCGCCTGGAGTTTTCTTCTGAGCTGCCAGAATGGTTTAATTTACAGCGTAAGGGATTACAGCACTCGATCTGGAAACTGGAACGCACCCCGGCTTTAATTCTGTTTAGTGTGGCATTTGTACTGGCACTGGGTTTTGCGACAATTAAATGGGGCATTCCAGCAGCTTCCTATCATGTGGCTCATCATCTGCCTGCCAACACTTTGACGCGTATGGGCGATGAAGCAGAAAGCTATGTCCTGAAGATGACTGAAGACACTAAACTGCCTAAGGCACGTCAGCAGACGATAGTAGCTCAATATCAACAACTGGTTGCAGGAGATCAGCCGGCGAAAGTGGTGTTCCGTCAAGGTGGAGCAATCGGTGCCAATGCACTGGCGATTCCAAACAATACCATTATCCTGACTGATGAACTGGTCGCACTGGCTCAGGATGATCGGGAAATTATGGGGGTGTTGGCACATGAACAGGGCCATCTGGTACAGCGGCATAGCCTGCAACAGGCACTTTCCAGTTTAGGGTTTAGCGTAATTTTAATCATGATTACCGGTGATGGTTCAGACCTGCTTACCAATTTACCGGTGGCCATGGTCGGCGCCAGCTATTCGCGTAATTTTGAGGCTGAAGCAGATGACTATGCTTTAAATGCGATGCAGGCTCAGCATATCCCTACCATTCATTTTGCCAACTTCCTAGAACGCTTGGCTAAAGACAGTGGGGAAGATAAGGAGGCCGAAAGCTCAGTATGGGATTTCTTTAGTAGCCATCCTGCAACACAAGAGCGGATTAAGGCGGTAAAAGCATTTGAGGCAGAACATACACTACGACAGCCCTGAGGCTTAGAGTTGCTGAATTTGCCATTCTGCCTGTAAAGGCTCCTGACCCATCCGTTCGAGATGCTCAATGACCACCTGCTGTAGTCGCGGCAGGTCGACATCTTCCTGCTGTGCCCGAATCTGTACCCGTAAATGCTGATCCGTAGGTATCATTTCCACCATCGCATTCGGCATGTGAATTTGAATATTCTGTTCAGTCGAGGCCACTTCAAATTTGTGTTGCCAATGTTTCATTAACCGTAAGGCAATACGTTGAGCTTGTAAGGTCGGAATATCAGCATAACTTTCTTGCATGGTTTGAATGATCTTGTTGAGAGGTATTCATCATAGGCGGGAGCATCCATAACCGGCAAGTCTTGTCCTATAACAATTTGTTAAGCGGATGCGATTATTCAGGCGAACAGACGCAGGCGCAAATACAATTTGTTATAATGCGGTATTCATCTCATATTCAGCCAGGTTCTTCCATGTCCAAGCCGTATTTAATTGCACCTTCTATTTTGTCTGCTGACTTTGCCCGCTTAGGTGAAGAAGTTGAAAATGTACTGGCAGCAGGTGCTGATGTTGTTCATTTTGATGTCATGGACAACCACTATGTGCCAAACCTGACTTTTGGGGCAGGTGTGTGTAAGGCATTGAAAAAATATGGCATTAAGGCACCGATTGATGTGCATCTTATGGTCAAACCGGTCGATCGCATGATTGGTGATTTCCTTGAAGCCGGTGCGGACATTATTACTTTTCATCCGGAAGCTTCTGATCACGTTGACCGTTCTTTGCAGCTGATTAAATCTGGCGGTGCTCAGGCGGGTCTGGTATTTAATCCGGCAACACCTTTGCATTACCTTGATTATGTACTGGATAAAGTGGATCAGATCCTGTTGATGAGTGTAAACCCGGGCTTTGGTGGTCAGAAATTTATTCCGATGACTTTGGATAAATTACGTCAGGCACGCAAGATCATTGATGCTTCTGGTCGTGATATCCGTCTAGAAGTAGATGGTGGTGTAGGACCAGCCAATATCCGCGAAATTGCAGAAGCGGGTGCGGATATGTTTGTGGCAGGTTCAGCGATCTTCGGTAAACCGGATTATAAAGCTGTGATTGATGAAATGTGTGCAGAACTGGCGAAAGTAGGACAAGTCACTGTCTGATCGGAATTTTATGTTATTCACAGCAGACTGTGGATAACTTTATGGATAAGTATATGGATATCTATGTGGGTAACCCTATGGATATCCAGCATAAATTGTAATCAATTGTAGCTTGGTTGTTTAAGCATTATACAAAATATGTATAAAAAGAACTCAATTTGGGTCCTTTTTCTATTTTGAAAGGCTTACAAATTCTGGTGTTTTATTCATCAGCGCTTACAAATCAAGCTTCATAAAAAGTGATCAACTTATTTTAAATTCGTGTTTCATTGTGTAACTTCTCCGAACAATTTTAAATTTAATTCATGTGCATAACTTAATTATTTGATGGGGATAAACTTCTTGTTTTGGAGCAGTGCTGAGCACCTTGTTGTCATTTTTAAAGTGACTGAGAACTCTGTTTTATTCTTAACTGTGTATCTAAAGTAGCGATTTTTTCGAGGGCTGTCTTGGGTGCTTGAGTTAAGCTGAGTTAAGTTACATCTCATACGGTCAATTTTTGTAATCTGCACTATATTTTTGCAAGTAATTTTATACAATCTCACAGTTTTAGGAGGAACGACCTCCCTTGATGTAAAATATTGCTTTTACTCAGGAAAAATCGTCAGGACGGCCTGATTTCTTAATTCATGAAGGAGGGTATATGGCCTGGTTTTTACTCATACTGGCAGGTCTTTTTGAGGTAGTGTGGGCCTACTCAATGAAGCTATCGGAAGGCTTCAGCAAACTGACCCCCAGCATTATTACTATCTTTTTCATGTTTCTAAGTTTTGCACTGCTGGCTTACGCTATGCGTACGCTACCTTTAGGCACCGCCTATACCATCTGGACCGGAATTGGTGCAGTTGGTTCTTTCCTGATTGGGATTTTTATTTTGGGAGAACCTGCGACTGCCATGCGCATGCTAGCAGCTGTCTTGATTATTTCCGGTCTGGTTTTGATGAAACTCTCATCTTCTTAAAGTTTATAGGGTGTACCCTAATGTAAATGTTTCAGTATTTATTTATATCAGCCTTATATTGATCATTGCGTTAAAATAATCTTTCTATGGCAATCCAACAGGGTGAAGACATGAACTTAAGCTATATCTATATGGATTCACCTGTAGGGCAATTGCGATTGGTCGCCAGTACTGAGGCACTGGTTGCGGTGCTCTGGGATTGTGAAACGCCGAACCGGGTAAAGCTGGCAACTTTAATGGAAGATCCTGAGCATCCTGTTCTGGTTGCGACTAAAGTACAGTTGGAACAATATTTTGCTGGTCAACGTAGCTGTTTTGATGTGCCACTCGATTTTGCTGGTACACCATTTCAGAAAAGTGTCTGGCAGGCCTTGCTGAATATTCCTTATGGAGAAACTCGAACCTATCGTGATATTGCCCTGGAAATTGGTAATCCGAAAGCGGTTCGTGCCGTGGGGGCTGCCAACGGTCGTAATCCGATTTCGATTATTGCTCCATGCCATCGTGTGATTGGTGCCAATGGCGCTTTGGTGGGTTTTGCAGGTGGACTGGAGCGCAAGGAAATCCTGTTAAATATTGAACGAAATAAGTAAGATATATTCTATCCTAATAAAAATCTGACCTGACAAAATGAATCCATTTTTTGCTCCAGTGATTGAAAATTTCTGGTGGCTGTTTCTTTTATTTTCCTTAGCAGCTTTATTCAAGCTATTTAAACCATATCTCAAAGGGAAATTCGGTGAGTTTACCGTTGTTGTGCATGCTAAACGCTATCTTAAACAGCCGCATTATATTTTGATGAATGACCTGACCTTTGAGGATGGGCAAGGGGCTACTACCCAGATTGATCATTTACTGTTAAGCCCATTTGGGCTATTTGTGATTGAAACCAAGAACTATAAAGGCTGGATTTTTGGTGGTGAACGTCAAAAAATGTGGACTCAAAAACTTTATAAACAGAGTTATAAATTCCAGAATCCGCTGCATCAGAATTATAAACACGTCAAAGTGCTGGAACAGGTTCTGACAGACGTTTTAAGTCCAGAACATATCCATTCACTGGTGGTGTTTATGCCAGAAGCTGAGTTTAAGACCGCGATGCCAGCAAATGTTTTTCGTAATGCCAGCTGGACGGATTACGTGAAAAGCTTTCAGGAGCCGGTAATTTCTGAAACCAAACTCAATCGGATTCAGCTGCATCTGGAGAAGGCTATGCTGGAGAAATCCAGGCAGACCAATCGTCAACATATAGAAGGCTTAAAGCAGCGTAAGCAAGTTAAATAAAAAATCCCTGAAAAGTTCAGGGATTTTTAGCTGAATGCTGAGCAGCTTTGAGCTTTTCAGTAATTTCTTCCAGCGGTTTTACCCGTTTTACTTCATCCCACAGCGACTTCGCTTCAGGATAATGCTTGGACATCATGCCGAGCCACTGCTTATAACGACCGACCATATTCATTTCTTTTTTATAGGAACCATTCAGAAAACGAATTTGCAGACCAAGCAGTTCGTTCCAGCTAATGAGTGGATCATCACTATTTTTACGGATACATTGAGTCAAATCAGGCGTCGTTACTGCACCGCGTCCAATCATCAGATCTTCACATCCAGATTCCAGCTGACATTGCTTGGCATCCGCATTTGTCCAGATTTCACCATTAGCAATGACATTAATCTTTAAAGCTTCACGAATCGGTTGCAGCTGGTCCCAGAATGCAGGGGGGGTATAGCCATCCGCTTTAGTCCGTGCATGCACTGTTACCCAGGCAGCACCAGCATCTTCAATGGCATGGGCATTTTCCAGCATAAAGTTACGGTCCATATAGCCAAGCCGCATTTTTGCAGATACCGGAATATGTGCAGGAACCGCATCACGCACTGCTTTCACCAGCTCATACACGACTTCTGGCTCATCCAGCAGCACTGAACCGCCACGATGACGGTTGACGGTTTTAGCCGGACAGCCAAAATTCATATCAATTGCGGGTGCCCCCATAGCAGCAACTTTGACTGCGTTGGCTGCCAGCATTTCCGGATTATTCCCCAAGAACTGTACATGTACCGGTGTACCGGCTGCAGTTTTACCTTCATTTAGGAGTTCAGGGCAATAATTATAGTAAACATGGTCCGGCAGCAGCGAATCTGTGACACGAATAAACTCGGTCACACACCAGTCAAAGCTTCCGACGGATGTCAGTACATCGCGCATAATCGGGTCCGTTAAGCCTTCCATGGGTGCAAGAACAAGTTTCAACGTGTTCACCTGTGAATTTGAAAAACGGTGTTATACGGCTTTTTCGCCTGAATGTCCAGGCAGTTTAAATTTCATGCTTATAAAGGGAGGGAGCGTGAGAATGGATTTAGTACATATCGATAGAACGACTGTCTTCAGCACAATAAAATAATAGAGTTTTACATATTGATGGCTATATTGAAAAGAATAATAAATCTTCAGGATGGCAGTATGGAACAGCCTCATTTCAAGGATTATTTCTCCCAGCAGTCACAAGACTACGCTTTATTTCGTCCACATTATCCAGACATGTTGGGCAAGATATTGTCAGAGCTGTCACCTGATATACAACTGGCTCTAGACGTTGATTGTGGTTCAGGGCAGTTTTCAGAGGTCTTGGCAAATTACTTCGATCAAGTGATTGCAATTGATGGCAGTGCTGAACAGCTTGCCCAAGCCAAGTCTCATCCAAAAATACAGTATCTTCAAGCTGCAGCAGAAAATATTCCTCTGGTTGATCAGAGTGTTGATCTGATTTCGGTAGCGCAAGCTGCACATTGGCTGGACCTGGACAAGTTTTATGCATAAGTCCAACGTATTGCGAAACCAAATGCCATTCTGGCTTTGATTACTTATGGTGTTTTTAATGTTGATGAGGAGCATTTGAATCATTATTTCAGGCATTTTTATGAAGTGACACTTGCATCATACTGGCCACCAGAACGTCATCATGTAGATGAAGGTTATCAAAATCTGGCATTTCCATTCCAAGAAATTTCAATTTCGTCCCCTGTGCTGCAAGTTGAATGGAACTTTTACTAGCTGATTGGTTATATGAGTACCTGGTCAGCTGTTAAAGTAGCCACTAAAGCTTTGGGACATAACCCACTCAATATACTGGCAGATACCATGTTATCCGAATGGGAAGATCCGGAATTGCCCAGAGTCATCCGCTGGCCCCTGTCGGTACGGGTAGGCAGAGTAAATCCAGATTAAGTTTTGGCAAATAAAAAGCCCAGTAGTTGGGCTTATGAAAATATTAATTTTAAAAAAATCTTAAACTTACTTATTCAACAACATTTCCAGCACAAACTTGGAACCGATAAAACCTACAGCCAGCAAACCAAAACCGATTAAAGTAAAACGAACCGCTTTTTGTCCACGCCAGCCAAATTTCCAGTGACCAATCAGTAAAGCGCCATAGACCAGCCAGGAAATAATACTAAATGCTGTTTTATGTGCGAGGTGTTGGGCGAAGAAATCATCAATGGTAAAGAAGCCGAAACCTAAGGCAATAGTCAGTAGGACAAAACCGGTCATCAGCATATCAAACAGCAATGATTCCATATCCTGATACGATGGTAACAAATTGACCCAGACCCGGCGTTTCTGTTTTTTCTTGAGTTCACGGTCCTGAAAACGCAGAATCACCGCCTGAATGGTGGCCATCAGCAGCACTGCATAGGCAGATAATGACAGGATAATATGAATATCAAGACCAAGCGAGTTCTGCACAATGATTTTGGCTTGTGGGGTAAAAGCAAAGCCTAAAATCAGGCCAGTCGCTGCAACCGGAATACCAATCAGATTCAATGGCAAAATAGGGCGATAGGTACTATAAGCCAGACTCAGTAAAAGCATCAGTCCGGAAGTAAACGAAACCAGAACAAAAACATCATAATTTATCCCCATCGGGGTGTGCATGTCACCATAAAGAACCATGCCATGTAATACCAGACCAAGAGCGGCCGTGATACCAACAAACCACTGATTTGGAATACGTTTCGACATTAAATGAACAAACAAATACCAGAAAGATGCGGTATAGGCGACTAATGCCAAAATTGTATAAACCAGAGGGAGGCTAACCATGTCTAACCTTTTTAAGGGTGATGAATATTCATTTATATAAATTCGATGCGAACTACAGTATCCTATAGCATTCTATGCATAAATTTTCTATTTTAAGAAACAATTTTTTGCTCACGGCTATTTTAAGCGGATTTTGCAATGTTTGATACCTTAACAGAACGACTCACGCAGAGTTTAAGAAATGTTACTGGCTCAGGGCAGCTAACCGAAGACAATATTAAAGATACGTTACGTGAAGTACGTATGGCACTTCTTGAAGCCGACGTTGCGTTACCTGTAACTCGTGAATTTATCGCGAAAGTTAAGGAAGAAGCATTGGGCCAGGAAGTGATGACTCAGTTATCTCCAGGCCAGGCCTTCGTCAAGATTGTCTATGACGAATTAACCAAGATGATGGGTGCGGCGAACGAGAGCCTCGACCTGGCAGCAAAACCACCTGTGGTTGTGCTACTTGCTGGTTTGCAGGGTGCGGGTAAAACCACGACTGCTGCAAAACTTGCACGTTTCTTACAAGAACGTCAAAAGAAAAAAGTCGCGATGGTGTCTGCCGACGTATACCGTCCAGCAGCGATCAAGCAGCTACAAACGGTTGCGGGTGAAGTAGGTGCGATTTTCCTTGAATCGAATGCCAATGAACGTCCAATTGATATTGCCAACCGTGCCATCGAACAAGCAAAAATCCAGTTTGCTGATGTCCTGATTGTCGATACCGCAGGCCGTCTGCATGTCGATGATGACATGATGGATGAGATCAAAGAGTTGCACGCTGCGATTAGCCCAACTGAAACCCTGTTCGTGGTCGATGCCATGACTGGTCAGGATGCGGCAAATACTGCAAAAGCCTTCAACGATGCTCTACCTTTGACTGGTGTAATCCTGACCAAGACTGATGGTGATGCTCGGGGTGGTGCAGCACTTTCTGTTCGTGCCATTACCGGCAAGCCAATCAAGTTCCTGGGGATGGGTGAAAAGCTGGATGCGCTTGAGCCATTCCATCCGGAACGTGTGGCACAGCGTATTCTTGGTATGGGTGACGTGCTTTCTCTGGTCGAAGAAGTTGAACGCAAAATCGACAAAGAAAAAGCCGAGAAAATGGCGAAAAAACTGCAAAAAGGCGGCAGCTTCAACTTTGAAGATATGCTGATGCAGTTTGAGCAAATGAACAAGATGGGTGGCATGATGGGCTTTCTGGATAAACTTCCAGGAATGAGCAGTGCTGGCCTTCAGGATGCAATTGCTCAAGCCAACCCTGAAAAACAAATCAAGAAAATGGAAGCGATCATCCAGTCTATGACTGTTAAAGAGCGTCGTAACCCTGACTTGATGAACCCAAGCCGTAAGAAGCGTATTGCAGCAGGCTGTGGTATGGATGTTGCTGAAGTGAATAAACTGATCAAGCAGCATGCCCAGATGGCGAAAATGATGAAGAAATTTGCCAATCCATCAGGTATGGCAAAAATGATGAAGTCACTCGGCGGCTTGCAGAAACAGTTTGGCGGCGGTGGTGGCATGGGTCCACTGTTCGGCGGCAACGACAAGAAATAAGTTCTTTGTTTAAAAAAAGGTGCTTCATGCGCCTTTTTTGCTTTTTAAGATATACAGTTTAATCAAAGCATACATTTACTTACCCAATCCTGTCGTTAGCTGAGGCAGACTCTTTAAAAAATGCAAATACAGGAGTAATAAAATGACGCAAGTGATTGTGGTACACGGCTATACGGCTGGTCCAGATGAAAACTGGTATCCCTGGATTCAGCAAAAAGCTAAGGAAGAACATGTAAGCCTAAAAGTTTTACGACTTGATCCCTCTACCACACCTCGGCTGGAAACCTGGCAAAAGCAGATGCAGGAGCAGATAGAAAGCGTCGATGAGAACAGTATCTTTATCGCTCACAGCTTAGGAACTATTGCAGCTTTGCATTATTTATCTCATAAATTGAAACAACAGAAGATCAAGCAACTCGTACTCATCGCTGGTTTTAATGGTCGACTCGGACGTCTGGAAGAGGTTAATCCATTTATTGATGCTGCCCAAATTGACTTTGATTTATTGAAGCAGCAGATTCAGGAACGAGTGGTCATCTACTCTGAAGGTGATGATCGGGTAGCACCAAAATTTAGTCTGGAGCAGGCAGAAAGTCTGGATGCACAAGTGATTAAGGCTCAGCATTTTGGTCATTTTATTGACTCGCAAGGCTGCACTGAACTGCCTGAAGTCTGGCAAAGTATTGAACCAAATCTTATACGCCAATAAGCGTTTCGAGGCTGAAAGATTAAACTTTACAAAATGGGTGCTAGTGGTCTGGAAATTTGCTTGAAAGCTTTGTAAAACATGTTAAAACAATGAGCCGGTAGCATCATTATTTTAACAATTAGTATAAGTATACAGCTATGACAAATAAATCAGGAAACGTTTATATCATTCATGACTATCAGTCGACCTCTAATGACCATTGGTATCCGTGGTTAAGTCGACAGGTCAAGAAACTTGGTATTGATGCTAAGCGCATCATGTTAGCCAATCCATTAGAACCGAAAATGCAAGATTGGCAACAAAGTCTGGCAGTGCAGATCCCGCAAATGGATGCCGATACCATTCTGGTAGCACACGGGTTGAGCTGCCTGAGTGTGCTGAAATTCGTAGAACAGCACTATCTGACTCACCGTAAAGCTATTCGTGGGGTAGTGATGGTGGCAGGTTTTGATCAGCCGCTGGTGATGTGGTCAGAACTGAATGATCTAGTGCGCAGTGTAAAACTGGATTTCAAAACACTTTCTAAAAGCTATAAATACGGGGTTATGTACATTTCTAACAATGATCCACATGTACCCACTGCCATGTCTTTAAGTCTGGCCCATCGACTTCTCAATACTCAGATTTTTGAAGTCTTGCAGGCCGGACATTTTGAAAAAACTGATGGTTATGCGGATTTCCCACAGCTACTGGAAGTTATCCACCGGCTGTATGGTCTAAATGAGCTGCAAAATGCTGCAGGCCTTTAAGTAACAGGTCGGGTTCAATCACGGGCTGGAAGGATTGTAAATGCTGTGCAAACAGTGGCGCATCACCACCTGTAAGAATCAGCTGGGCAGGGAAGTCACTTAATACCTTTTCAATGGTGCTGAGTAGACCGAGCAGAATACCGTGATGTACGGCATCAATGGTATTGCGTCCCGGGCTCAGCTCTTCAAACGCAGCATCTGGAATTTTAATGCCTTTGGTATTCTGAATCAGGGCATCTCGCTGTAGATGTAAGTTTGGCAGGATAAAACCCCCCAGATGTTTTTGCCCTTGAGCCAAGTCAATGGTGAGAGCGGTACCACAGCTAATGACGCAATAGTTTTGTGTATTCGATGTTGCAACTGCCAACACCTGTAACCAACGGTCAATTCCGAGTTGAGCCGGATCATCATAACCACAGATCAGGCCTGCATATTCAGCATGAACTTTGGCAAAGATCACTGGAATATTCAGGCGTTTTAGAATTTTCAGGATACGTTCATTATTTTGCTTATCTAGTACAGAAGAGATTCCCACCTGATGCAAGCCTGATCCCATAAAATGCTGAATCAGACCCAGCAGTAAATCCGCTGGAGACTGTAGATGCATTTCAGCCGCATGTTCAATGATACGATCTTGTTCCGTGATCCAGTATTTAAGACGTGTATTGCCAATATCCAGCCATAATTTTTTCATTGATCTTGCCTTAGCTACCAGTCTTTAAACGTAATTGCCCTTGATAAAAGGTCTGAATACCAGATTCAGTCTCAATCTGCACCGCGCCATCTTCCTGAATACCGGCAAAGATACCGGCATATTGTCCTTGTAGGTCAGTAAATTCCACCTGTTGCTGAATAAAAGCGGCATAATGATTAAAGCGGGCCGCCAGATTGTGGCTGCCATGATTAAACCATTGACCCGCCTGTTGAATGGCCTGATAGAGTTCAGCAATCAGCTGGTTGCGTATCACTGTAGCCAGGCCCAGTTCAGAAAGGGAAGTGATCGGCTGATCCAATTGTTCTGCTTCAATCGGGGCCAGGTTAATTCCCACACCGACCACTGCCTGATGGGTAGAGATCGGCTCTACCAGAATGCCGCCCCATTTGGCATTCTGACTATATAAATCATTTGGCCATTTCACTTGCAGATCAAGCTTTTGCAAGCCAGGCATTTGCAGAATATTGAGTGCAACTTCAAGCGCGAGACGACCATCAATCGGTATCTCTGTATTCAGCAATGTGCTTAAATAGATATTGCCTTCCGGAGAAATCCATTGGCGTTGACGCTGGCCTCGGCCCTGAGTTTGGGCACGACTGCTGACCAATACCTGTCGAATGCCTTTTTGAGCGAGATCCCGGACATCATCATTGGTCGAAGTGGTGACGGGTTTCAGCAACAGGACTTCAGGCAGTTGTCCTGCATCTTTAAGCAGTTGTTGCAGTTCGCGAGTTTCTATATCCATCTGAATTTAAACGTGGTAAATGTCGTTATGGAGTTAATCATATATTTGTTGATTGGTGCAATTGCTGGTTTCACCGCAGGCCTGTTTGGAGTGGGTGGTGGCCTGATTGTTGTGCCGATTCTGTACATTGTATTTACCCAGCTCCAGTACGATCCAAGTGTCATCATGCACATGGCAGTGGGAACCTCTTTGGCGACGATTATTGTGACCTCAATCAGTTCGGTCATGGCACATCATCTCAAAGGTGCAGTACTTTGGCCCGTTTTCCGCAATCTGGCACCTGGTTTGGTGATTGGGTCTTTCCTCGGTGCAGGCATTGCAGACTATTTACCGGGTCAAGGCCTGCAGCTTCTGATCGGTTTCTTTGCAGTATGGGTAGCTTTACGAATGTTTAGCCGTGCCAATGTCAAGATTGATCCAGCAAGCACACTACCTTCTACGCCAAAACAAATGGCGACTGGGGCTGGAATTGGTATTGCCTCTGCAATCTTTGGAATTGGCGGCGGCAGTCTGACAGTGCCATTTTTAAACCGTTGTGGCGTAGTGATGCAAAAAGCCGTAGCGACTTCAGCTGCATGTGGACTCCCCATAGCGATTGCTGGCGCACTCGGATTTATGTGGTTTGGTAAGCAGTCGGATGTTACGGTACCGAATACCATTGGCTATATTCATATATATGCTTTTATCGGCATCAGTATCATGAGTTTTTTTACTGCCAAAGTGGGGGCAAAAGTGGCACATCTATTGTCACCGGTCATGTTGAAGAAATGTTTTGCGGCCTTATTAAGCGTTGTCGGTAGCTATTTTATTTATCAGGGTGTCAGTGCCTTTCTGTAAGGTAATTTCTTTAATGCAGATTTCAGAAAAGAGAGTTTAAGTACTCTCTTTTTCTATTTGATCAATATGTTTATGCTGATAAAGAGAATAAAAACAGAATAAACAACCGCTAAACTGGTTTATATAGAGGCTGGTTGGCTGCATAGACAGAATATTGTCTGACAATGTCAAAGCATTCCTTTAATAAAATAGGTTAAATAAATGAAAAGTCATTCAGCATGACAAGAACTGCATCAATAAAAATAAAGACAGGATGGCCATGCACGAGGAAAAAGCAAACAGCTTGTCTGAGCAGATCGCCAGGCATATCAGTGAACAGATTATTCGTGGTGAGCTTGTGGAAGGTGAGCGGATCCAGGAACTGAGAATTGCATCAGAACTTGATGTCAGTCGTGGTTCTGTACGCGAAGCATTATTATTGCTGGAACGCACCCAGCTCATCGAAATCTACCCGCGCCGCGGTGCCATTGTCTCGGAAATGTCTGCACTGCAAGTTCGTGCCCTGTTTGAAATGTGCTGTCTTCTGCTAGGTCAGATCGTACACCGTATGGCTGAAACCTGGCGCCCGCATGAGGCAGAGCGTGTTCAGCTATTATTAGAACAATTAGAAGCGGAAACCCGTCAAGGTCACACCGAAAAGTTTTATGATTTGATCTTTCAGGGCTTGGCGCAGCAGCAGGACATGGTTGGCAATCCCTATCTGATGCGTTACTACCATGAGCTACTGCCTTCACTGCGGCGCAGTTACTTTTTAACCCTGAATATTTCCAAGCGCGAGCTACAGGAATCTTTTGATCTGTTTAAGCTGGTAACTGATGCAATTCTGAGCCGAAAATCACATCAGGCCACTTTATTTATGGAAGATTTTTGTCGACACTTGCGCAACCTTGTGTTGGAATCACTAACACGGATGAAACAAATTGAACTTGCGTGGGCGAGACGCTCGCGCCGTTAAATCAGGACATTATGCGTTTAAGCAGTTTAAAACTTTCAGGCTTCAAATCTTTTGCCGATAGTACAACTTTACACTTTAAAGATAACCGGACTGCCGTTGTGGGGCCCAATGGTTGTGGCAAGTCCAACGTCATTGATGCAATTCGCTGGGTGATGGGGGAATCGAGTGCGCGCCAGTTACGTGGCGGCAGCATGCAGGACGTCATTTTTACCGGAACTGCGAAGCGTAAGCCAGTGGGTGTGGCGAGTGTAGAGCTACGCTTTGAAAATACCTACGGAAAACTTGGCGGTGCGTATAATGCCTATAACGAGCTGGCCGTACGCCGTCAGGTCAACCGGGATGGCAAGTCTGAATATTTCCTGAATGGTACCAAATGCCGCCGTCGTGACATCACTGATATTTTCCTGGGTACCGGTCTGGGACCACGTTCCTACGCCATTATTGAACAGGGCATGATTAACCGTCTGGTCGATGCCAAGCCTGAAGAAATGCGGGTTTATATCGAAGAAGCAGCGGGCGTATCGCGCTATCAGGCCCGCCGTCGCGAAACCATGCAGCATCTGGAACATACCACCCAGAATCTGTCTCGCTTAGAAGATATTGCTTCCGAACTCAAGTCCCAACTCAAAACCTTAAAACGCCAGTCCGAAACTGCAATTCAATATAAAGAACTCGAAGGGCAGATCCGTACCCTGAAAGTTGAAATCCTGTCATTCCAGTGCGAGCAAAGCCAGCGCTTGCAGGAAGAATATACCGTTGAGATGAACACGCTAGGTGACAGCTTCAAGTTAGTACGTTCTGAACTGACCACGGTTGAGCACGATCTGGGGACAACCAGTGAGCTGTTCCAGCGTTTGATCCAGCAGTCCACCCCATTACAAAATGAATGGCAACAGGCTGAGAAAAAGCTGGCTGAACTGGAAATAAACCTGAAGCAGAAACAGTCTCTGCTGGAGCAAAACTCAACCAGTCTGGTGCAACTAGAACAACAGAAAGCTCAAACCAAAGAACGTTTACAGTTGATTGAATTACAACTGGATACCCTACAAGAGCAACTAGAAGATCAAACTACACAGTTACAACAACAGGAAGGTTTAAGTCAGGATCAGCAACAAGGTTTGCAGGAACTGAAATCTCAACAGGCTTCAGTCGCGACCCAATTTGCTCAGATTAAAACTCAAGTCGAACAGCAACAGCAGCGCAAGATGCAGATGCTGGCACAAAGCGAGCAACTAGCTAAAAATATCGTTCGTATCGAGCAGCAGAAAGAAACCTTGCAGCAACAGTCCGCCCAGATTCAGAATCAAGCACAGCAAGATGAGCTGGAACAGTATCAGCGGGAGAAAGCTGATACTGAACAACAGCTGATTCGCCTAGAAAGCCATTATGCTGAGCTGAGCCAGCAGATGGAACAGGTTAAACAGGCACATAGCGAACAACAGCAACAACAGATGCAGTTGAAATCTGAATTGCAAGTATTGAATGCAGAAAAGAAAAACCTTTCCCAACTTCTGACGAAAGCTAATCCGGCAGCTAAAGCGGATACCGTGCAACTGATGCATGTGCTAAAACTGAATGAGCAGGGCAAAGCCCATGCCAGCCTGATCGAAAAATTCCTGGCAAAATGGCTGTCTGCTCAGGTACTTTCGGATTCAGATCATTTTCTGGAAAATACAGCACGTCAACTGAAAGCACAGCAATCGCCTGCTAAAATCCAGCTAGCAAATGTCCAATCTCTGGCGGACTGGATTGAAAAACCACAGTATTCTTTATGGCAGCAGGTCGCCGTAGTGGAAACCCTACAGCAAGCGCTACAACTACAAGACCAATTGCAGTCGGGTCAATCCATCCTTAGTTTAGATGCTTATCATGTCGGTCCAGACTGGGTGATTGGACTAGAGTTTGATGAAGCCAGTCAGGCAGGTCAAGGCGCACTGAGCCACCGGATTCGTCTGGATGAAATTGAACTACAACTAGCTAAGCTGGAAGAGCAATCCTGCCAAGCTGAACAGCATCTGGCTGAAGCAAAAGAACAGCTCACAGCGCTGCAAATTCAGCTACAGCAGGTCACCAGCCAGCAGCAACAGGCACAGAAGCAGCTGCAACAGCTGGATTTAAATATTGCCAAAGTACAAAGCACTGCTCAGGCTTTTGCTGTGCAGAAACAGCAGTTGCAGAACCAGCTCCAGCAGCTGGATGAACAGCTTGAAGAAGATGCAATGCAAAAAGATGATCTGGAAATTGATCTGCATGCATTAAATCTAAAACTGGAACAGGCTTTACCGAATTATAAGACCTTGCAATTCCAGCTGGATGAACTGACTACGCAACTGGAAGATTGCCAGCAGCAAACCCACAATGCTCAGCAGGAACTGGAAATTACCCGTCGTCAATCGGTTCAGTCCAAACAGCAAGTCGAATTGCTACAAAAAGACCGAGTATTCCTGAAAGAGCAGTATCAACAAATTCTCCAACAGATTGAACAGGCCAAGAAATTTATTGATCCGGTACAGTTAGAACTGCCGCATCTGGAAAGCCAGTTTAACGAGCAGGTGGAGTTGACAGGGAAACTGCAAAAAACCTGGTCGGAATGGCAGGTCGAACTGAATCAGGTACAAAATAAACAACAGCAGCTCACTGAAAAGCGTCATCAGTTCCAGCAGCAGGATGAAAAGCTGCGGAATGCACTGGAACAGAAACGCCTGGCTTGGCAAGCAGCTAAATCTGATCTGCAACACTATTCTGAGCAGCTAAAAGAATTGAATAGTGAAGTCATTAATGGTCTGAATATCGAAGTCAAAGTACATCAGGCCAAGCTGGAAAAAGCCCAATCGCAGTTCGACAAGCTCGGAGCGGTGAATCTTGCAGCATCTGAAGAATATGAAGAGGTCTCAAAACGCTATAATGAGCTGAGCCATCAGATTCAGGATCTGGAAAATACCGTCGAGCAGTTGCAGGCAGCCATGAAGAGCATCGATCAGGAAACGCGCAAGCTGTTTATGCATACTTTTGATCAGGTCAATGCCGAATTGCAAAACCTGTTCCCGAAAGTATTTAATGGCGGTGAAGCGAGCTTAAGTCTTGAAGACGGATGGCAATCAGGTGTAAAACTGATGGCACGACCACCGGGTAAGCGTAACAGTTCATTGGCTTTATTGTCTGGTGGCGAAAAAGCATTAACAGCATTGGCTCTGGTGTTTGCGATTTTCCGTCTCAATCCGGCGCCATTCTGTGTGCTCGATGAAGTCGATGCACCATTGGACGATGCGAACGTGGGGCGTTTTTGTAATTTAGTCAAAGAGCTTTCAGAACAAGTGCAATTTATTTACATCACACATAATAAGCTTGCAATGATGATGGCAACAGACCTCTTGGGTGTGACCATGCCTGAACCGGGCACATCAAAACTGGTTACAGTGAATTTGGAACAGGCAAAAGAATACGGCTTAGCTGCGGAGGCATAAAATGGAAATCACTACTATTCTCGGGATTGTTGTAGCAGTCGTGATTATGCTCTTGGGCATTCGAATGATCATGAAAAAACCTGCTGATGCAGCACCATCATTGGATTCGGAATTACATATTGATCCGGACAGTCAGACACCGGTTATTCCGCGTCATGTACGTGCCCAGCTGTCAGCACAGGAGGCAGAGGCGCAACGTGTTGAACCGAGCCTGAATGCGGAAACTGTTGAAAGCACAGCACCTGCAACAGAACCAAAAGAAACAGCAAAAGTAGAGCCGACATTGACGGAAACAGCCAAACCTGTAGCAGAATCTGCAAGCCCGCTGGATACGCCAATCGTTCAAGAGGCTGAAGTAGAAGTTACAAAAGCTGAAGTAAAAGAATCATCTGCTGAGGAAGCTAAGGCCGAAAATGCTGCTACAGAGGAAGTCAAACCTGTTGAATTTAGCCTGAACAGTAATATTGAAAAAGCTGAAATTTCAGACTTTGAAGATGAAAGCAGTATTCTTGATGCGCATCTGCATGAACAGAAAGTCGTGGATGATGAGTGTGCATTGGCGAATGCAGAAATGATTATTTCGCTGAGTGTCATTCCACAAGGCCGTGTATTGTCTGGTGAAAAAACGCTAAAAGTTCTGCTGAAATACGGCCTGCGCTATGGTGAGCTGGCTTGTTTCCATCGCTACAGCGAAGATGGTTCTAAGCTGCTATTCTCGGTATTGCAGATCACGGATACGGGTATGGAAGGTTTTGATCTGGAAACTTTGTCAACTGAAGAAGTGAAAGGTCTGGCATTCTTCCTGGCACTGCCGCACAGCGATGTACAAAATGCTTTTGACACCATGGACAGCATTTCACGTCTGATTGCCCGTGAAGTAGACGGTATTGTCTATGATCAGAACCAGCAGGAGTTTACACCGCAGCTGCGTGAGTTCTGGCGTCATCAGGCCATCGATTACCGTGCGGGACAGCCAGCAGAAGTCTAAGTTTCTGTATTGAAACCGGACATTTCGATTTTTATAATAGCCAAAACTGAAGAATATACAGGGCGGGTTTTCCGCCCTTTTTTATGGTGAAACTATGACCCAGGAAACCACTGTCGTTGCGCAAATGCGCCAGCTGATTCAACTGATTGCCAAACATAATCATGCCTATTATGTAATGGATCAGCCGATGATTGAGGACAGTGAATATGATCAGCTTTTTCATCAGCTCAAAGCCCTTGAAGAACAATATCCAGCATTGGTGCAGCCGGATACACCGACTAACCGTGTCGGTGGTCAGCCTTTAGCAAAATTCATGACTGTAACGCATGCCGTACCGATGCTGTCTTTAGGCAATGTATTTAATAAAGAAGATTTATTTGCCTTTGCCCGCCGTATTGAAGAACGCTTGCCGAACCAGAAAATTGAATATGATGTCGAGCTGAAATTTGACGGTCTGGCGATTTCCCTGTGGTATGAACATGGCGTATTGGTACGTGGTGTAACGCGTGGCGATGGTGAAACTGGGGAAGACATTACCCAGAATGTAAAAACTATCCGCAACCTGCCAAAATTATTATGTGAAGGTCACTGTAAGGTGCCTGACCTGCTGGAAGTACGCGGTGAAGTCTTGATGCCGAAATCCGGTTTTGAAAAGCTGAATGCGGCGAACCTGGCCAAAGGTGAAAAGACTTTTGCCAATCCACGCAATGCCGCCGCAGGTAGTTTACGTCAGCTGGACCCAAATATTGCTTCTTCACGTCCACTCGCATTCTATGCCTATGGTATTGCGCAGTGTGTGCCGCATCATGGACAGACCACGATGTCAGCCAGTCTGGAATGGCTACAGCACTTCGGTTTCGCCGTGGGTGAGCGTCATTTTATCTGCGATAGCATTGAAGACGTACAGCAAGTCTATGAGCAGATCATTGAGGAACGTCCAAATCTCAGTGTTGAAATTGATGGCATGGTGATCAAGGTCAATGACCTGAAACAGCAAAAGCAATTGGGTTTTTTAAGTCGTGAACCACGCTGGGCAACGGCTTATAAATTTCCTGCGGTTGCAGCACTGACGACAGTTGAAAATATTGACTGGCAGGTGGGGCGTACCGGGACTTTGACCCCTGTCGCACGCTTGAATCCTGTCGCAGTTGGTGGCGTAACAGTTTCCAATGTGACCTTGCATAACATTGGGGAAATTCATCGTCTGGATGTCCGGATCGGGGATACGGTCAGCGTTTACCGTAGTGGGGACGTCATTCCTAAAGTTGAAAAAGTCTGGCCAGAATTCCGTCCGGTTGACGCAGTTGAAGTACATCTGCCAGAAAACTGTCCGGTGTGTGGTTCCCCTGTAGTGATGCCAGAAGGTGAAGCACTTGCACGCTGTTCAGGTGAGTTGTATTGTGCAGCACAGCGTATTGAAACCATCCGTCACTTTGTGTCACGTAAGGCGATGGATATCGAAGGCTTGGGCGATCGTTGGGTAGAATCTCTATTACACCTGAACCTGCTGAAAGATGTGGCCGATATCTATCACCTGCATGAACATCGTGATCAGCTGCTACAGATTGAAAAAATGGGCGAGAAATCTGTTCAGAACTTGATTGATTCTATCGAGAACAGTAAGAAAACGACATTGGCTGCTTTCATTTATGCATTAGGTATTCGTGGTGTCGGTGAGACCACAGCACGTATGCTGGCCAATACTTTCCAGACGCTGGATGCTTTACGTCGTGCTGATCTTGATGCGTTAAAGAAAACCCCAGATGTCGGTGATATTACGGCTGAATGGATTCTGGATTTCTTCCAGGCACCGCATAATCTGGAAGTACTGGATCGTCTATTGGCAGCGGGTATTCACTGGGATGCACCAATTGCGCCAACACGTCAGCCTTTGAATGGCGAAAGCTGGGTGGTAACTGGAACTTTAAGTTCCATGGGGCGTGATGAAGCAACTCAATTGCTGCAAGCCTTAGGCGCACGTGTGAGTGGCAGTGTATCGAGTAAAACCAAATGTGTGGTTGCAGGTGAGAAAGCTGGTTCGAAGCTGGATAAGGCAGAAAAGCTTGGCGTGCCAGTATTAAATGAAGAACAGTTTATTACCTTAATGAAAGAGCATGGTCAACTTCCTGCTTAATCGATCTTAAGCAGGAATTAAAAAAGACATCCGAGGATGTCTTTTTTAATGGCTTGATTGGGTCGGGCTCGTCATGATGAACTGAATTCACGTACAATATCGATCTATTGACAGGTATTGAGCCTGTCTCATCAGATGATTCTGTTCTCCCGTTGATGATTGGCATACACATGGCGCAAGCAAAGAAAACTTTTCCGCAACAAAAATCGGAATTACATATACGAAATCTGCATCGCAGTCGTTACGATTTCCCTCAGTTAATGAAGACTTGTCCGGAACTTGCACCTTTTGTTAGCCTAAATAAATATAATGATCTTTCAGTCGATTTTTCTGATCCACACGCTGTGAAAATTCTCAATAAAGCATTGCTGAAACATTTTTATGGCATTCAATATTGGGATATTCCTCAAGATTTTCTTTGTCCGCCTATTCCGGGTAGAGCCGACTATATCCACTATCTGGCTGACTTGTTGAGTGCCAATCATCAAGGTCAGATTCCAACAGGACCTGCAGTTCAAGTCTTAGATATTGGGGTTGGTGCGAACTGTATTTATCCAATCATTGGTCATCGTAGCTATGGTTGGAAATTTGTCGGCTCAGACATTCATTCTGCATCCGTTAAAAGTGCTCAATTTATTGTCGAGGCGAATCCAAATCTACGTAAAGGGATTCAGATTCGATTGCAGAAGAACTCAAACAATATTTTCAAAGGTCTGATTAAACCTACAGACCGTTTTGATTTGACGATGTGTAACCCGCCATTTCATGCCTCGCAAGATAAAGCAGATGCCACAGCAACGCAAAAATTAAGAAAACTCGGCAAGCCGGTTGATCGGACAAAGGTGGTGTTAAACTTTGGTGGTCAAAAAAATGAACTCTGGTGTGACGGTGGTGAAGAACGCTTTGTCTGCCAAATGGTACAAGAGAGCATACAGTTTGCTGAGCAATGTCTTTGGTTTAGCACACTCGTTTCTAAGAAAACCACATTGCCTGTGCTTTTAAATGCGTTGCGTAAGAGCGGAGCAGGGGATGTGAAAATCATTAAAATGACGCAGGGGCAAAAAGAAAGTCGTTTTGTCGCTTGGACTTTTTTAGATTCAAAGCAACAACAAGCATGGAGAAATGCACGTTGGACTTCAGCTTAAGCTTATTTTCATCTGAGGATGAGTGAGCTTGTCGGTGCATGACGAAGATTTGGCTTGTTTATACCAATGAACAAGCTCAATTTTGCTTATATGATAACTTGATGCCGATACACTCAGCGTTTCTGATTTGATACGCATGCAGTTCAATGAATATAGGCCACAATGATTTTGAATCTAGTTACAAAAAACAATACATTATAAAAGTACTTTGATCTTGTTCATCTAAGCTGAGTACTGAGTGCAAGATATTGTTTTATAAATGGGAATTTATTCAACTAAAACTGTAAATGAAAGTACTTCTCATTTTAATTATTTAAAAATCATATATTTACGTAAATTTTATTTTGCAAATCCAGAAGATTTTCTCCATAATAAGTCCATAAAGGTAGGGAGTTATAAAAATGCGTGGTAATCCAGAAGTCGTAGATTATTTGAATATGTTGATCGGTGGCGAACTGGCTGCTCGCGACCAATACCTGATCCACTCTCGTATGTACGAAGATTGGGGCCTGACTAAAATCTTTGAACGCATTGATCATGAAATGCAGGAAGAAGCACAGCATGCGGACGCAATTATTCGCCGTGTTCTGTTCCTGGAAGGTACACCGAACATGACCCGTGATGATGTAGAAATCGGTGAAGATGTGGTGAGCTGTCTGAAAGCAGACCTGAAACTGGAATATGAAGTTCGTCAAAAACTGGCAACAGGCGTGAAACTGTGTGAAGAGAAGGGTGACTATGTGACGCGTGACATGTTACGTCAGCAAATGTCAGATACAGAAGAAGATCATACTTACTGGCTTGAAAAGCAACTACGTTTAATTGAGCTGATTGGTCTGCAAAATTATATTCAGTCCCAGATGTAAGATTTGAAAAATCCCGCCAGTTGAGCGGGATTTTTTTAACATCGAATTTTCAAGGATTTTAATAACATTTGGATGGTTCGTTGATCCTCAGCTGAAAACTCACTCATGTTAATATCAAATTCTTCCTGACCAGTTTTAAGTTTAAATAGATGAATGTCGGGGTTATGCGGTGGAATTAAAATGCACTGAATTTCAGTGTAGGCATTCAGTGGAAAGATTTGACCGATTTTCATATGACCCAAAGACCAATAAATTTGATCTGCGTCTATCTCCAGTTTCTTGAACTTGCTGATTCCATAAAGTGCCAAATAAGCCATCATTATGGTCAAGGTGATAATACTGATGTAGTGATCAGTATATTGAGCAGGTTGATAAAAAATAGCCGAGAACCACTGACTTAGTATTGCAAGCTTAAAGTTCCAGTCCTGATCAGTGATTCGCAGATAATAGCTGAATTGAAAAAGTAGATAACCTATTAAAATATAAGTCAAGAATAGAAAGGGATGCAATGAGCTTTGACAGTAGAAGGATCTTTTCATATTGTTATTTTTAGAGCTAAAAAAACCAGGCAACTGCCTGGTTTTTATCTTAACAAAGGCTTAGAACTTGTTAAAGCCTTTGTTTACGCCATAAGGACGACGTGGTGTGTTTTCATCACGTTCTTCACGTCGGCCAAAACCTGATTCGGGACGATTGTCACGGCGTACAAACTGAGTACCATTCTGGTTTTCACGACGACCAAACTGTGAGCCGGCTTGATTATTGTCACGACGGCCAAAACCACCTTCACGACGTTCACGGCCAGTATTCGCTGCCGGTTCATCACTGTCACGGCGCTGCTGACGCAGGAAACCACCACGACGTGCTGCCATAGGTTTTTCCTGCATACGCTCAGAACGGCGTTTTGCCATGCCGTACAAACCAGTACCTTGACGTGGTTTAAGCTCAACAGCTTTTGCCAGGTTATCGATATCCTGCTTGTCCAGTTCAATCCAGCGACCAGTACGCAGTTCGCGTGGCAGAATTACTGTGCCATAACGGGTACGTAACAGACGGCTGACTTTCAGACCTTGGGATTCAAAGATACGACGTACTTCACGGTTACGTCCTTCTTTCACCACCACCTGATACCAGCGGTTGATACCGTCACCGCCCAGTTCAGAGAATGATTCGAATTTTGCCGGGCCATCATCCAGTACGACGCCTTTGAGCATGTTATTTTTCAGCTCAGGCGTTACCTCACCCATGACACGAACTGCATATTCACGTTCGATTTCATTGGAAGGGTGCATCAGACGATTCGCCAGTTCACCGTCATTTGTGAAAAGTAACAGGCCAGTGGAGTTAATATCCAGACGACCAACCATCACCCAACGATCACCTTGGATCGCAGGCAGGTTATCAAATACAGTCGGACGTTGTTCAGGATCGTTACGTGAACAGATTTCGCCTTCAGGCTTATAGTAAATCAGTACGCGACGACGGATTTCGTCCTCAATCTGGAATTGTACCTTACGACCATCGATGCGAAGCTCATCACCTGGTTCGATACGCTCACCCACTTGGGCAACTTGCCCATTCACACTTACACGACCAGCGGCAATGACTTCTTCCATATAACGGCGAGAACCCAAACCAACACGTGCAAGCACCTTTTGCAATTTTTCACTCATGACAGCATAACCTTAGAAATAATTATCAACAGTTCACCTATTTATGACTTCGGTGCATTTGCATCGAGGGCCATAAAAGCTTCCTTGGCATCCTGCAGGGGAGGCAATTGGCCTAAACTGGTTAAGCCAAACGCATTTAAAAATTGTGGCGTTGTCACTAACAACGCAGGTCTTCCAGGGAGTTCACGAAAACCAGATTCTTTAATCCAGTTCCAGTCAAACAGCGAACGCAAAATCTGACTGTTATTTGTGACACCACGAATTTGTTCTATATCTGCCCGGGTCACCGGCTGGTGATAGGCAATTACGGCCAAAGTTTCAAGTAATGAAGGAGACAAGCGCGCTGGTCGCTCGGGCCATGTCTGAGCAATAATATTACGATACTTCGCACGTACTTGAAAACGGAAACCTTGAGCAGTTTCAATCAGTTCAATTGAGCGGCCATGCATCAGCATAGACAGTTGCTGTAGGTACTGACGTAATTCCTGCTTGGTATATCGATCCTGAAAAGCTTCTTTTAGACGTGCCAGAGACACCGCTGAATCACTCGCAAAGATAATCGCTTCCAGCTGCATTAGAACATCATGCAGACTATCTTCCGCTGTAAGGATTGAGCTATGGTCAATGGTCATAAAGGTGCTCCCTGAATTGCGAGCGGGGCTTCAACGCCTGTAGCAATAATCTGAATTTTTTGTTGACGTGTCAGTTCCAGAACCGCCATGAAGGTGACGACCATGCCCATCCGGCCCTGGTTTGGTTTGAGTAAATCTGCAAAAGAAAGCACTTCACCAGTTTCCAGGCAGCTTTCAATGTAGGCAATGCGTTCTTCAAGTAGCACCGGTTCCTGTTGCACCTGATGAATCACCGGCTCAGGACGGTTAAAGATACACAGCAGGGCATCACGCAGCAGATTGACGTTATGACCTTCATTCGGTTGAATGAACTCGCCCAGACTGACATTGGTCTCAAACGTATCACGTTCAAGCACACTCATTTTGTTCAGACGTTCTGCGGCCTGTTTAATGCGTAAATAATTTTCCAGACGATCGATCAATTCCTGTTTCGGATCTTGTTCCGTCGCAGAAATACTTTTGGGTTTTGGAAGAAGTAAGCGGGATTTGAGGTCCGCTAATAATGCCGCCATTACCATATAGTCTGCGGTCAGCTCAATATTGAGTGACTTCATCGCATCCATATAGGACAAGTATTGGGCAGCAATCGGCGCAATGTCGACTTGCAGCAAGTCAAAGCCATTTTTTTGGATCAGGTAAATTAAAAAGTCGAGCGGGCCTTCGAAATGCTCTAACAGGATTTCAAACGCTGAAGGAGGAATGTAAAGATCCTCAGGAATCGTCTCCTGCCATTCATCCAGTACACGGATGTGTGGAGTAGGTTCCATCATATTATGGATGCTTTGATTCATATACAGTTGTTGGCCACGCGAATTTTCAAAGGCATGAAGGCTGATTCTTCGATCTCACATCGAAAGAAAAAGCATGTAAAAGTTGATCTTAGTGTACTCGAAAAATACCTCTAAATAAATTGGATATGGAGTTAGATACAAAAAAACAGTAGCTTTTACGGCTATTCTTCGGTTTTTGATCATCTCAAATACAGGGATGCCTTTCTGAATTAAGGGTTCAGAGAAATAAGGTTAAGCTCCAGTTGAGTTTGCAACCCTTAAGATCGATCATGAGCATTGACAAATATTAAAAATTAGATCAGGAAAAATCATTCTTTAGCAGTAATTAAAAAGTAAAAGTTTTAAAAATAAACCTTAAAAACATATATCTATCGTTCAAAAAGTATTCTAATATCTCAGAAAAATATACTGATGAATAAAACAACTAAAAACAGGACGGGTGATCAATATGCCTATTATGCTGGTACTTATTGCCGTGATTGGCTTGGGGTATTTTGGGGTTATCCCAAATATGAAATGATGCAACTTGAAGACCAAACACGTCAGCAGCTTCAATCAGGTAGATTTGCCGATTTAGAAGCGAAGTATCAACCCATACTTCAAAGAGAAAAGGTAGAGCTTACAATTCTGGATCAGTATCCGAATATTCGCTTTTATACACGCTGGCTTGAAAATGAAAATAAAAAACTTTCTGTAAAGAGTGAACAGAATGTCAAAAACATAGCCTGTAATTCTGTAGAGGCGTTTCAAAACTTTGATTACAAGTCTCGAACTGCCGTCTTAAATGTGATTGAAGAAGATCAAATAGTTTTTCATATGAATGTCAAAAATAAATTTGGTACGGACATGATGCAACATCAGCAAAAGCTGTTGGATTGTCCAAGTTTTTTACAAGTGAGAGCATTAAAAGCTGGGGAAGAATATATCCCACCACCTCAAAAGAATACCCCAGTAGACATGGTTGCACTTGCTGCATCGGTTTCGGAAGAGGCTGCGCAACCTTTAAGTTAAAATCCTACGGATAAAAATATGAATATAAAATTTGTTGTTGTTGGCCTTTTAGTGATTGCCGGACTATTTTTCGGAACTGAAAAGTATTGGGAGCATAAGTTTCAACAGCAGGCACGAGATAATCTAAAACAGGTACACATGGATGCACAGACTCAACAGCGACTGGAAAATAGTGGTCTGCCCATCTCTGGAGATATACTGAATCAGTATCCGAATATTATTACCTACATGAAACTCACCACTTTCGCGGATAATCAATTACCGGCAGAAATCCAAAGCCATGTACGACAACTTGGTTGTATGCAGGTTGATCAGTTACAAGGTCAAGAGCCAGATTTGGTAAAAGCCTATATAACGGTTCTTGAAGAAGATCAGGTTTCATCCAGCTATACCATTCAAAATAAATTTGGCAAGGCTGTGTTTGAGCATAAACAGATACTAGCAGATTGCCCAAATTTTATGACTTTGAGTCAGTTATAAATATGTTGTGGTCCTACTGCTTTAACGCATATTCAATTATTCGCTGGCAGGTGTCTGCTAGACAGAGATTATTTGTTGAATAAATGTTCAGCAGTTTTCTTGTCATCGCAACTTCAAGAAAATACTGGTACTCAATATTGTCGATATTCAGACTTAAGACAGGCTTAGAATTCTTTTCGATAGAAATTGCCTTAGATTCTAATGTCCAAGGCCGTTCGACGTAGATCAGATGATTGGCAGGAAACTCATTCAAGTTTAGAAGGAGATAAAACAGATTCACTTTATTTCCTCCTGAAACTGAATTAAAACGTTTTAATTATTCAAAAGCACTTACATCACCGACACCACGGCGAATCACTTCAGGCTGATCACCCGATAAATCCACGATAGAAGTTGTGCTTAATGTACCTAGGCCACTATCAATAAATACATCGATGCGTTTGCCGAGCTGCATTTCAATCTCGTATGGATCATCCATTGGATCAGTCTGATCTGGCAGGATCAGGGTTGAGGTCAACAGGGGTTCACCCAGTTCTTGAAGCAGCATCTGACACACGGGATTACTTGGGATACGTAAACCGATGGTTTTTTTCTTCGGATGCATTAAACGTTTAGGTACTTCACTGGTGGCTGGCAGAATAAAAGTAGTGACAGCAGGCGTATTATTTTTCAGCAAACGATATACGGCATTGTCCACTTTGGCATAGGTCGCAATGTCCGACAAGTCACAGCAGAGAATGGCATATTGGTGCTTAGGGCCTAGACCACGAATTTGGGCAATGCGCTCCATGGCATTTTTATTTCCGATCTGGCAACCAATTGCATAAGCGGCATCAGTCGGATAAACAATTACATCGCCGGCACGGATACGTTCCACGGCCTGACTGATCAAACGTGGTTGGGGATTATCTGGGTGTACGCGTAAATGCAACATAAACTCTGTCTCCGATTCTGTGCTGACTTTATTATGAGATTGCCTACGACGGACATGCAATCTCAATAACGATAAATTTGTATAATTTAATCAAGCATTTCACGAATAAATTCGTCGGATTGTAAACTTTTGCCATTCCGTGTGCAGGCACAGATACAATCAATAAAACGTTTTGCATCACGCGGTAGTTTGGCTTCACCACTAAAATAACGCTGTACCTGTGCATAGACATTATCTTTAAAGCTGCTGCCATTGCCGCCTTCACCGGTCAGGTTGTCTAAAGACACGCAAAATTTACGCCCAAAGGCTTTGGCAAACATCCATTCAATCGCCTGGGGCTTGACTTCTACCTGTTCAAATAAAGCTTGCTGTTCCTGGGTGCGGCCATCTGGCGCATACCAGTAGCCCAGATCTGGCAATAGACGACGCTTATCACCGGCAATAGTCCAATGGCTGATCTCATGCAGGGCACTATTGAAGAAACCATGCGCAAATTGAATGCGGGCAGGGGTATCTTCAGTAGCCGGGAAATATTCTGGTTCAAAATCACCACGGACTAATGTGACATTTAGGTGGGAAAACCAGTGATTAAAGTGTAAGATGAGCCAATCAACCTGTTCTGCTTCTGGCGATACATTCGCCCACGGTAAGCGTTGCACTTGCTGTAGTGAGCTGTCAGAATCCAGAGTTGAAAGTGTGCTAACGAGTGATGAAACATTCACTTCTGTTTGCGGCTGCAACAGATGCATGACTGAAATTACCCAATTGGTCTGTCTAAAAATAAGTACAAAATTGTATCTTAATCTTTGACAGAGTTCTGATGAATTTGTAGAATTGCCGCCTTAATTATGTCAGCAAATACCTTTCCGGCACAGATTGAGCCGTTTAAATGGGCTGAACAGGGCTTTAAATGGTCAGGTCAACTGCCTTTATCCCGCTTTGTTCGTATTGCTCGTGAAGCTGTTGGATCAATTGATGATCAATTGATTAACATAGACTGTAAGCTATCAATGGATGCTTATCATCGCATTGTGTGGCTAGATGGCCATGTTGAAACGAAAGTTCCAATGGAATGCCAGCGTTGTCTGGAAACCGTTGAGATTGAACTCGTTTCAGATTTTCATCTTGCCCTTGTGGATGACGAATCACTGATAGAGCGCTTGGATGAGGATGCTGATTTCATCGTCTTAGGTGAAAGTGAAGCAACGACGAAAGGTTCATATGATGCACCTGCCACCGCTGATTTACTGGCACTCATAGAAGATGAATTGTTATTGTTGATGCCGTTGTCTCCTAAGCATGATGTTTGTGAGCATAAGCACCAACCCGCTCAAGAAGAAGTTGTTGAAGAAAAACGGGACAATCCGTTTGAAGTTTTGGCAGCTTTGAAGGGTAAACTTAACTAATTTTTGTGTTATACTTATACGTATAAGACAATCGAATTTGTTCTGATCCATTTTTTCGATATTTGTAAGGAGCCATCATGGCCGTTCAGCAAAACCGTAAAAGTCGCTCTCGCCGTGACATGCGCCGTTCACATGACGCTTTAACTGAGAATGCATTAACTGTAGACCAAGCTACTGGTGAAACTCATCGTCGTCACCACGTATCTAAAGATGGTATCTACCGTGGTCGTCAATTATTCGCTAAAGCATCTGCTGAATAATTAATGATGTATTAAGCGTCAAGCTTGATAGAAAAAATGGGAGCGTTAAGCTCCCTTTTTTTTGTCTGTCACTTTTAGGCGCTTTAATAAAGTCGGGCTTTTTGTTGTATTTGGCAATTACCCCAGCCAAAATTACGTGCTAAATTGCGCTCCACAATGAGTTAGGTGGTATTTAGCTGTTAATTTTCATCAATTCTGTGAAGATTAGCGCCTCTTAATTGAAAGGATTTTATTATGTCTGCTAAACAACTCGAGCAAGCAGCTCAGGCAACCAAAACTGCATTTGTATTCCCGGGTCAGGGATCGCAGAAGGCGGGCATGCTCGCTGAACTGGCTGAGCAGTTTAGTAGTGTAGGTGACACATTTGCCGAGGCATCTGAAGCAGTAGGCTTCGATCTGTGGCAGATTGCACAAAGTGGTGAAGGTCTGAATCAGACTGAATTCACTCAACCGGTTCTTCTGACTGCATCGATTGCATTATGGCGTGTATGGCTGGAACTGGGTGGTGTTGCACCAAAGTATCTGGCTGGCCATTCTTTAGGTGAATACAGTGCGCTGGTTGCGGCGGGTGCGTTAAGCCTGGGTGATGCAGTGAAACTGGTCAACCTGCGCGGTAAGCTGATGCAAGATGCAGTCCCACAAGGTGTCGGTGCAATGGCGGCAATTCTAGGACTGGAAGATGCTCAGGTTGTTGAACTTTGTGCACAGGCAACAGCAGCCGGTGAAGGTTCGGTTGAAGCAGCTAACTACAATGCCAAAGGTCAAGTTGTTGTTGCAGGGAACAAAGATCGTGTTGATGCGGTAATTGAACTGGCAAAAGAAAATGGTGCTAAAGCGATCGCATTGCCTGTATCTGTTCCATCCCACTGTTCACTGATGAAACCTGCGGCTGAACAGTTTGCTACGGCTTTGGAACAAACTGCCATTGAGCTACCACGTATTCCTGTAATACAAAATGTGGGCGCAGAAATTGTAACAGATGTGAATGCATTACGTCAGGCACTGACTGCGCAATTGTATGAATCTGTACAGTGGACCAAAACCCTGCAGTTCCTTCAAGACGAAGGTATTGCATATATCGTGGAATGCGGTCCGGGGAATGTACTTGCCAATATGGCAAAACGTTTACCAAATATCGAAAAAGCACTTCCACTGGATACTCAATCCCGTCTGGAAGATGCATTAAACACCGTATTGGTGGCAGAAGGGAAAATTGCATGACACAGGAACGTAAAGTTGCCTTGGTGACAGGTGCAAGCCGCGGCATTGGTGCTGCAATTGCACAACAACTCATTCAGGATGGCTACTTTGTGGTAGGAACTGCCACTTCTGAAGCTGGCGCTGAGAAACTATCTGCACAGTTTTCTGAAAATGGTGCAGGTAAGGTCCTTGATGTGCGTGATGGTGCAGCCATTGATGCACTGGTGACTGAAATTGAACAGAACTATGGTCCAGTTCTTGCGTTAGTGAACAATGCTGGTATTACCAAAGACAACCTGTTATTACGCATGTCGGAAGACGACTGGGATGATATTTTAAACATCCATCTGAAAGCCGTTTATCGTTTATCTAAACGTGTGCTGAAAGGTATGACTAAGGCACGTTTCGGCCGTATCATTAATATCAGTTCTGTGGTGGCGCATTTTGCTAACCCAGGTCAGGCGAACTATTCAGCTGCCAAAGCAGGTATTGAGGCGTTTGGTCGCAGTCTGGCTAAAGAAATGGGTAGTCGTCAGATTACAGTCAATGCTGTTGCACCTGGCTTTATCGCAACTGAAATGACTGAACAGTTAAGTGAAGAAATTCGCAAAAAAATGAGTGATCAAGTGGCTTTAAACCGTTTAGGTGATCCACAAGATATCGCGAATGCCGTAAGTTTCCTGGCATCGGACAAAGCCAGTTACATTACAGGTACAGTCATTCACGTTAATGGTGGTTTATACATGAGCTAAACGGCACATGTATTAACTTTCCAAATTTTATAGATTCAATTAAACTAACGGCATTAAAAACGCCACAAGCAATGAGGAGAATTCCTGTGAGCGATATCGAACAACGCGTTAAACAAGCGGTTGCAGAACAACTTGGTATCAAAGTCGAAGAGATTAAAAACGAAGCATCTTTCATGGATGACTTGGGTGCTGACTCTCTAGACCTAGTTGAACTGGTAATGTCTTTCGAAAATGACTTCGACATCACAATTCCTGATGAAGATTCTAACGAAATCACAACTGTTCAATCTGCGATCGACTACGTTTCTAAAAAACTTGGTTAATCGTTGATTCTTAGCTCTGCTAAGCCTAAAGACCACCGCAAGGTGGTTTTTTTGTGCCTGTGTTTTTCTTAATGGTAACTTACATTCATTAACAGGAAGCTTACCAATGATTAACTTCTGTTTAGGTAAATTCCGCTATAAACAATAGGGAGATAAAAATCAGACAACAATAAGGGAGTCTTCCATGGGTATTTTTGATTTTGTAAAAGGTATTGGTAAGAAAAATACCGCAGCGGCAGAACCGCAACAGACACCTGCTGCACAACAAGCACCTGCGGCTGCGCCTAAAGCAGCTCCGGCAGAGCCATCGGCACAAGAAATTGCCAACAAGTTATTGGGTCATGTTAAAAGTTTAGGGTTGCCAATTAAAGGTTTGTCGATTAGCTATAACTCTACTTCTGATCTGGCAACTGTGCGTGGGCAGGTACAAAATCAGGCCGATCGTGAAAAAATTATTCTCGCGGTAGGAAATATTGATCATGTGGCCAAAGTGGATGACCAGCTTACGGTGAGCAGCCCTGAACCGGAAAGTAAATTCTACACGGTAAAATCAGGCGACAGTTTGTCAAAAATTTCTAATGAATTTTATGGTGATGCCAATCAATACAACAAGATTTTTGAAGCCAATCGTCCATTATTAAAAGATGCTGATGATATTTTCCCGGGTCAGGTACTACGTATTCCTGATTAATATTTTTGAACTTTCAGAGTTTTCAGATTAATGACAAAGCTCCTTTTGGGAGCTTTGTCATTATTGTCGATAACTAGAGTATTAAATACCGACATCCAGATATAGCGTCTCTTTTACTTCCTCCATCACCACATAACTGTGTGAAGAGGCGGAAGAAGGTAGTTTCTTTAATAGATCGCCCAGCAGGCGGCGATAAGCACTCATCTCTTTCAGGCGCGCTTTGACCAGATAATCAAAATCTCCAGAAATCAAATGGCATTCCAGTACTTCAGGAATTTCACTCAGGTCTCGTGCGACCTGCTCAAATACATCACCGGATTTGGCTGAAAGTTTGATTTCAAGAAAGACCAGTAAATTGCGTTCCAGCTTTTCTGGATTGAGTCGGGCGTAATAGCCCATGATAATGCCATCGCGTTCCAGTCGCTTCACACGCTCAGAGCAAGGGGTGGTGGATAGGTTCACCCGAGCTGCCAGTTCACTAATCGCAATACGTCCATCACGTTGCAGAATATCCAGAATCATACGATCAATACGGTCTAATTTGCGCATTCATTATTCCCTTAATTTTTTAAAATCACGCGAGAAATCTAGTGGATTCACTGAATATATTACTTTAAAACAGTGAAATTCACTATTGATCCAAAAATATACTAGTTAAATCAACTAAAAGGATTTTGAGGGTAAGGCAATGCGTGTTTTGGTCTTAGGTAGTGGTGTAATTGGTGTGGCAAGTGCCTATTATCTGGCACAGCAGGGTGCAGAAGTTACTGTACTTGACCGTCAGACTGGTCCTGCTGAAGAAACCAGTTTTGGTAATGCAGGCCAAATCTCTCCAGGTTACTCGACACCGTGGGCAGCACCTGGCATTCCATTCAAAGCAGTGAAATGGATGTTTCAGCATCACGCACCCTTGGCGATTAATTTAGATGGCAGCATGTGGCAGTTGAACTGGATGGCGCAAATGCTGAAAAACTGTAATCCAGCCAGCTATGCCATTAATAAAGAACGTATGACCCGTGTGGCTGAATATAGCCGTGACTGTTTACGTGAATTGCGTAAAGAAACCGGGATCAGCTATGAGCATCGTTCCAAAGGTACTTTACAGGTATTTCGTAATGAAGCCCAGTTGAATATGGTGCAACGTGATATCGCTGTATTGCAAGAATGTGGTGTGCCACATGAATTATTACTGGGAGCTGATTTGGCAAAAGTTGAACCTGCCTTGGCACATGCTCAAGATAAACTGGTCGGTGGCTTACATTTACCCAATGATGAAACCGGTGATTGCTATCTATTTACCAACGCCTTAGCCAATGTTGCTAAAGAATTGGGAGTACAGTTCAAGTTTAACCAGAATGTGGAACATCTGCTAACTGAGGGCAATGAAATTAAAGGTGTTGTCGTCAATGGTCAGGTATTCACTGCGGACAAATACGTGCTGGCATTTGGTAGTTATTCACGTGATTTCTTGAAACCGTTGCATCTGGATTTACCAGTTTATCCAGTAAAAGGCTATTCACTCACGATTCCAATCGTTGATGCCGATTTTGCGCCGCAATCTACGGTGCTGGATGAGACCTATAAGATTGCCATCACTCGCTTTGACCAGCGCATCCGCGTCGGTGGTATGGCTGAGCTAAGTGGCTTTAACCACAACTTAAAAGATAATCGACGTGCCACTTTGGAAATGGTTACCCAGGAATTATTCCCGGGTGGTAATTTGGCTGAAGCCAGCTTCTGGACGGGTTTACGTCCAATGACGCCAGACAGTACGCCAATTATTGGAAAAACCCGTTTTAAAAACCTGTTCCTGAATACCGGACATGGCACGTTGGGTTGGACCATGGCTTGTGGTTCAGGAAAATTAATCAGCGATCTGGTCTTGGCCCGTGATCCTGAAATAAGCACGGAAGGCCTGTCCTTGGCACGCTATCACCATGCGGCTTAAGGTCATCTGAGGCGGAATATTCAAGGAGGAATTTATGCCACGTCCCATTACTGCGATCATTCATCAGCAGGCACTTCAGCATAATTTAAATGTTGCACGCCAAAGTATGCCGCATAGTCAGGTATTCGCCGTGGTCAAGGCCAACGCCTATGGGCATGGGGTTGAACGAGTTTATCCTGCATTTCAGGACGCAGACGGTTTTGCTTTTCTGGATATTGAAGAAGGCAAGCGGCTACGTGCACTGGGATGCAAAAAACCGCTGCTGTTGCTCGAAGGTATTTTTGCGCTAGCGGATTTATTTGCATGTGCGAAGCATGACATGAGCTTTGCCATTCATTCTCGGTATCAACTGCAATGGCTAAAACAGTTTGCCGAAATAGCCCCAGATGCACAGCTTGATGTGTTCTTGAAAATGAACAGCGGCATGAACCGTCTAGGTTTTCAGTCGCATGAATATGCAGATGTTTGGCAACAGTTAAGCCAGTTCGAAAATGTACGCTCAATGACGCATATGACCCATTTCTCCGATGCGGATGGCGAGCGTTTTGGATTGGATGGCATTGAACATCAAAACCTGATTTTTAGCCAGACCATTCAGGGGCTTGAGGCTAAAACCTCACTCAGTAATAGTGCGGCCATTCTACGCCATCATCAAAGCTTGCATTCCGATATTGTACGTAGCGGCATCATGCTCTATGGCAGTTCACCAGATTATCCAAGCCATAGTATTCAAGACTGGAATCTCCAACCAAGTATGAGCTTACGCAGTGAAATCATTGCTATTCAAGATATTCAGGCTGGGCAAAGTGTGGGTTATGGCTCTAACTTTATTGCGGAGCAGGCGATGCGAATTGGTGTTGTGGCTTGTGGTTACGCGGATGGTTATCAGCGTATCAGCCAGACCGGTACGCCCGTGCTGGTAGATGGCGTCAGAACCCAGACGATTGGCCGGGTCAGTATGGATATGCTGACAGTTGATCTGACTGAACTTCCTCAAACGAACATTGGTAGTGAAGTAGTGCTCTGGGGGCGGTCGACCCACGGCACAGTGCTGCCAATTGATGAAGTTGCAGCAGGATCAGGAACAGTGGGCTATGAGTTGATGTGCGGCATTACCGCTCGTGTGCCAGTACAGGTTGAAACCGGAAATTCAATATTGACCCATTAACGGAAAAAATGGAGAGGAAAATTTATGATGGAACATAGCGATATTCAACGTATCCGCAGCAATCAGGTGATGAGTGCTGCCACTATTCACAACAAGACCGTGTATTTATCAGGGCAGGTGCCAACACGTACCGATCTGGATATACACGGACAGACCTTGGAGGTCTTTGCCAAGATTGATGAACTGCTTGCGCTGGCAAATACTGATAAAAGCCGGTTGCTTTCGGCGCAATTATTTATCAAGCATTTAGCTGACTTTAACAACGTAAACCAACTCTGGGTGGAATGGCTGCAAGGTCATGACACTCCGGCACGTGCCACTATTCAGGCGGATCTGGTCAATCCAGACTGGCTGATTGAAATTGCAGTGATTGCAGCACAGCCTTAAGAGCTTCTGATATTTAAGATCTCCCAACTTAATTTTGTAAGAACATCAGACCCAATCATTTAACTTTTTAAATGAAACTACATCTGAATCAGGATTTCAGGAGGAAATCTGATCAGGTGGGCAAGAGCCTGATGCGAAAAAGGAACTGAAGATGAATACTACACCCTCTAGAGATGACGCAGCGCCGTCGCAACATGAGCTACAACGCAAGTTATCTAATCGGCATTTACAACTGATTGCCATTGGCGGCTGTATCGGTACCGGCCTGTTTATGGGTTCGGGGAAGACCATCGCCTTGGCTGGCCCTTCGATCCTGCTGATCTATATGATCATTGGCGGAATGTTTTTCTTTTTAATGCGTGCTCTTGGTGAAATGCTGCTGTCGAATTTGCAGTACAAGTCTTTTATCGATATGGCGCATGATCTGATTGGTCCGGGTGCAGGCTATTACATTGGCTGGTCGTACTGGTTGGGCTGGGTTCTGGTTGGTATTGCTGATCTGGCTGCGATTATTAACTACCTGAATTTCTGGTTACCCGAGGGTACAGTCTTTACCCCGATGGGACAGGCGCTGATCAGCGCTGCCTGTGTGCTCTTGATTTTGGGTATTAACCTGGTGACAGTAAAACTCTTTGGTGAGATTGAATTCTGGTTTGCCCTGATCAAGATTCTGGCAATTATTGGCCTGATTTTTGTTGGTGGCTATATGGTCTTTAGCGGTTTTCAAGCACCAAGTGGTGCGACGGCCAGCTTTAGTCATGTCTGGTCAGATGGGCTGTTTCCGAAAGGTGCGACTGGTTTCCTGGCAGGTTTCCAGATCGCGATGTTTGCTTTTGTGGGGGTGGAGCTGCTAGGTACCATGGCAGCTGAAACCAAAGATCCGGAAAAGAATTTACCTAAAGCCGTCAATGCGATTCCAACCCGTATCATTCTGTTCTACGTATTGTCATTGCTGGTGATTATGGCAGTCACGCCATGGAGCCAGATTCCCGCGGATCAGAGTCCGTTCATCAGCCTGTTCTTATATGCGGGGATTCCAACGTCCGCCATTATCATGAACTTTGTGGTCTTGTCTTCCGTGATGTCTTCGATGAACAGTGGCGTATTCTCCACCAGTCGGATGCTGTTTGGTCTGGCGCGGGGTGGTCAGGCACCGCAAGCCTTGGCGCACCTGTCGAGCCGAGCAGTTCCGGCGAAAGGTCTGATGTTCTCCTGTACTTTTATTCTGCTGGGTGCAGCATTCCAGTATTTTGTACCGAATACGATGGAAGCCTTTACCCTGGCGAGCTCACTCTGTGTGATCCTGTTTATCAGTATCTGGAGCATCATCATGGTGTGCTATATCCGTTACCGTAAGCAGCAACCGGAAAAACATACTGCTTCGACCTTTAAAATGCCGGGCGGGGTGTGGATGTCTTATATCGTGCTGGCATTCCTGTTCTTTGCGTTGGTGATTTTGAGTCTGGAACCAGATACCTTGAAAGCCTTGATGATCAGTCCGTTATGGCTGTTGATTCTGGCGGTGACCTATCGTGTGTTGTATCTGCCGAGAGTTCGTAAGCTTCAGGTAGAGATGTAAATTTTAGAATCTAAGACATAAAAAAATCCCCGAATGATCGGGGATTTTTTATTGAGTAGCTAAACTAGAAGGTAGGTTTAACCACCACCAGAATCACCACTGCAAATAAGAGCAGGGTTGGCATCTCATTAAAATAACGCCAAAACTTGTGCGACTTGTAATGGGCATTATCAATCAGCTTCTTGCGGTAATAACCACAGACCAGATGGTAAATCACCAATAAGCCGACCAGGCCGACTTTAAGGTAGAACCATAAGGCTTCATGATAATGACGTGTTGCATCACCCCAATCCACCAGAAAGTGTGCTGTAATCAGGGTGGCCAGCATGGCTGGCCACATGATGCCACGGTACAGCTTACGCTCCATGACTTCAAAGCGTTGATGACTTACGGCATCTTCGCTCATGGCATGATAAACATATAAACGTGGTAAGTAGAACAAAGCCGCGAACCAGCAAACCACTGCAATAATATGTAATGCTTTTACCCAAAGGAAAGCATCAGAAGGAGCATCCATCAAGTCACCCTAAATTGGGCAGCTTAGCCTTCCCATTTTTTGAAGATGAGACAGGCATTTACGCCGCCGAAACCGAAACTGTTACTCATCACAGTATTCAATTTTGCGTCACGTTTTTCAAGCACGATATCAAACGGTTTCGCACCTTCATCCAGTTCAGTCACGTTGATGTTTGGCGCAATAAAGTCATTTTGCATCATCAGAACTGAATAAATTGCTTCTTGAACGCCAGCAGCACCCAGGCTGTGACCTGTCATAGACTTGGTCGAGCTGAGTGAAGGAACCTGGCCTTCACCAAACGCACGTTCCATTGCCTTAAGTTCTGTAATATCGCCTGCTGGAGTAGAGGTACCATGCGTATTTACATAGTCAATCTTGTCTACACCATGCTGTTTTGCTTCTTCTAAAGCCATCAATACACAACGCGTTGCACCTTCACCACTTGGCGCAACCATATCGGCACCATCAGAGTTCGCTGCATAAGCTACGACTTCCGCAAGAATATTGGCACCACGTGCTTGAGCGTGTTCAAGGGATTCAAGCACCACGAAGCCGCCACCGCCAGCAATCACGAAACCGTCACGGTCTGCTGAATATGGACGGGATGCAGTTTCAGGTGTGTCATTGTATTTCGAACACAGTGCACCCATCGCATCAAACAGCAAGCTTTGAGACCAGTGATCTTCTTCACCGCCACCGGCAAGCATCAAGTCCTGTTTACCCAATTGAATCAGGTTATAGGCATAACCAATCGCATCAGCAGAAGTTGCGCATGCGCTGGTAATTGAGTGAGCAATACCTTGAAGTTTAAGCGCTACACCAACGTTGGCTGTAATGGTATTTGACATATTACGTGGTACGAAGAACGGGCCAATTTTACGTGCACCTTTTTCTTCGAGTAATTTCGCCATTTCTATTACAGATGCTGTTGAGTTACCGCCTGAGCCGCCTGCAATACCATAGCGTGGGTTGCCCGCCAAATCTTCCGGTTTCAGACCAGCATGCTCAACCGCTGCAATTGCCGAATTGTAGGCATACATGGCACAAACACCCATAAAGCGTTTGAGACGACGGTCGATATTGTCAAAATCCTGCTCAGCAGCCGCGCTGACATGACTTTTAAAGTTTAGTTCAGCATAGACTGGATTTAAACGTGTGCCTGAAATCCCGTTTTGTAAAGAGTGAGTTACATCTTCCAATGTATTTCCGATGCATGAGTTAATACCCATACCAGTGATGACAACACGTTTCATCTACAGATCCTTATAGTTCATCTTTATGGTCAGGGGAGATATTTAGCGTTTTCATCAAGCGTTAAATATGGTGCTGACCCATTGTTCACAATGAGGAACATCATAACAGAAAGATTTTTGAAATCTTATGGCAAATGTTATGCCCAGTACGCTGTACATTCGAATAGAGATTCCTACACAGAGGGATTACTAAATGAAACAGAATAAGGTTGAGATAAACGCTGCTAGCACCTAGTATTTATACAAAATACAAGCACGTGCACGCTGAGGTAAGGAATGACAAATACCAATAATAAACAATCAAATGGCTTCATCTCCAGTGCGTTTGGAGTGGCGAAAAAGTTCAGTACAACAGGTTTGGATCTATTCAACCATGTTGCACCTGATTCAGTTTCGAAGGTCACACAAGCGCTGAATGTAGATAAGGTGGTCAATGGCGCAGCTCAAGCCAAGAGTCCATTTGAATCAAAAAAATACGACAATCCACAGGAGATGTTACGTGAACATCTACCGAGTGTATCGCGCCAGTTGTTTGGCCGTCATTTCAATACAGTGAATAATGTTACGCATTTCATTTCGCCCAAGTTTAGCGAAAAAGTGTCAGATTATTTCTTTGATCATCTGAATCAGTTTACCAATGACATCAGTTCAGTAGATGCCGTTCTCGATGAAGCGGGAGTGCGTGATCTGGAAGAACTCACCCAGGATGTCGATCGTTCTAAGCGCATTTCTCAAGCGTTCGGTGAACAGAATAAATGGATTGCTGCAGTTCAAGGTGCATTCTCAGGGGCAACTGGGGTAATTGGTACAGCAGTGGATATTCCTGCATCTTTGGTGCTGGCGCTGCGTACTATTTATCAGGTCGGCCGTTCTTATGGCTTTGACTTAAGTAAAGAAGAAGATCAGGATATCGTGCAGCATATCTTCCGTCAGATTGATCTGAGTCTGATTGCAGAAAAGCAAACTGTATTGTTGGGCTTAAGAGCGCTAGGTGCTACTTTAAAAACCCATGACATTTCCCAGTTACAAGCCATGTTGGGTTCAAGTAATGATACTGAGCTGCTACGTAAATTTCTGCATCAGGAAGATGGTCAATCGAAATGGGAATGGATAAACCATATACCGAAAGTTTCCCTGATTGAACAACTATCTAAATTGGTACCGTTAGCGGGTGCTGGGGTAGGCGCAGTATACAGTCGCCGTTTTGTCGAGGATGTTAATCAGAAAGCGCAGGATGTGTTCTCGAATGCACGTCAATATCTGCTACAGCATCGTGACAGCTCTGTTTCTGTTTTAGAGGCCTATGAAAAATCTAAAGCATTGCTGCAACAGGCTGCACCAAAACTACTGGAAAATATCAAGAAAAATGGTCATACCGGAGATGAGTTAATTTTAGATAAAGAGATTCCGATTGAAGGGAATGATCATATTACTCAGGTAAAAGTGCTGAAAAAGACAGATTCTCAAGTCACAGATGAAGCAAAAGATGAAGAGGTCAGTGAAGGCTTGGATTCATTAGCTGATAAGTTGGTAGAACCGGTTGCGGATAAGCATGTACAGCAACCAGCACTGAGTGAGCCGGCACCTGAAGATATCGAAGATACGCTTGCGCAAGCAGAAGCTGAGGGCGATGTCACAGACGAGGCTGAAGTCGCTGCCGCTGATACTAAAAATGATCAGAGCGAAGCAGATACGGAAACTGCACAGCAAAAGCCAAAAAAAGCGACAAAATCTTCTGCTAAAAAATCAACGGAAGATGTTACAAAAGATGCAGATTAATCTGTAAGAAAAATAGTAAGGATATGAAAGTAATAAGCAATTGTAAGCAAGAGCGGATGTGGATTTGCCTGCTTCTATCATGTTGACCAATTTTGCATCTTGACTTACAATTGCATGCCCTCAAAAAGTAGTAGTTTTTGGGGCTTTTTATTAACGGGAGAATTGCCAAATGGCAACAACAAATCAGTTGATCCGTAAGGGTCGTACGACTTTGATTGAAAAATCTAAAGTTCCTGCGTTGAAGGCTTGTCCACAGCGCCGTGGTGTTTGTACACGTGTTTACACAACTACACCTAAAAAACCTAACTCAGCAATGCGTAAAGTTTGCCGTGTTCGCTTAACTTCAGGTTTTGAAGTTTCTAGCTACATCGGTGGTGAAGGCCATAACCTGCAAGAGCACAGTGTTGTTCTTATCCGTGGTGGTCGTGTTAAAGACTTACCAGGTGTACGTTACCATACCGTTCGTGGTTCTTTAGACTGTGCTGGTGTTAAAGATCGTAACCAGTCTCGTTCTAAATACGGTACTAAACGTCCTAAGAAATAATTGATCTTTCGAGATTAACTTCTTAGTTCGCTAGAACTGCAATCCTTTATCGTCTCGCTTGTCTGATTTCTGCATTTAATTTTGTGAAATTCAAGCGACGTGTAGTAAGGCCAGCGAATGCACATGACACTTTGTGCTAATGCTGGATAAACCTGAAGTGTCATATTTATAGGTAGTTTAAAATGCCAAGACGTCGCGTAGTCGCTGCTCGTGAAATCCTTCCGGATCCGAAATTCAGTAGCCAAACAATCGCTAAATTCATGAACCACGTAATGCAAGATGGTAAAAAATCTATTGCTGAAAGTATCGTTTACGGTGCTTTAGACCGCGTTCAAGAAAAATCTAAAGTAGATCCGGTTGAATTTTTCGAGACTACTCTTGAAAAAGTTCGCCCTATGGTCGAAGTAAAAGCACGCCGTGTTGGTGGTGCTACATACCAAGTACCTATGGAAGTGCGCCCATCCCGTCGTACTGCCTTGGCTATGCGTTGGTTAGTAGATGCTGCTGCTAAGCGTTCTGAAAAAACTATGGCTTTACGTCTTGCTGGTGAGTTGCTTGATGCATCTGAAGGTAAAGGCGCAGCGGTTAAAAAACGTGAAGATGTGCACCGTATGGCTGAAGCCAACAAAGCCTTCTCTCACTACCGTTTCTAAGCAAATAAAACAGGCCCTTATCAGGACGGTGATGATATGGGTTTTACCCAATTGTCATCAAAGCGCTTTAAGTTGCTAGCAACTTAAAGCGTCCTGTTTTAAACAACAAAATTTAGGAATGCAAGAGATCATGGCTCGTCAAACCCCAATTTCTCGTTATCGTAATATTGGTATTTCTGCGCACATCGATGCGGGTAAGACCACAACTACTGAACGTATCTTGTTCTACACAGGTGTATCTCACAAAATTGGTGAAGTACATGATGGCGCAGCAACAATGGACTGGATGGAGCAAGAGCAAGAACGTGGTATCACCATTACTTCTGCTGCTACCACTACATTCTGGTCAGGTATGTCTAAGCAGTTCCCAGAACACCGTATCAACGTAATTGATACCCCGGGACACGTTGACTTCACAATCGAAGTTGAGCGTTCTATGCGTGTTCTTGATGGTGCATGTATGGTTTACTGTGCTGTAGGTGGTGTACAACCTCAGTCTGAAACTGTATGGCGTCAAGCTAACAAATACCAAGTGCCTCGTTTAGCATTCGTGAACAAGATGGACCGTACTGGTGCAAACTTCTTCCGTGTTGTTGAACAAATGAAAACACGTCTTGGTGCGCACCCTGTACCTGTAGTAATCCCTGTTGGCGCTGAAGAAAACTTCCAAGGCGTTATCGACTTGATCGAAATGAAAGCGATCATTTGGGACGAAGCTTCACAAGGTATGAAGTTCGAGTACGGCGAAATCCCTGCTGATCTTCAAGAAACTGCTGAAGAATGGCGTACAAACATGGTTGAAGCTGCTGCTGAAGCTTCTGAAGAGTTAATGGACGAATACTTGAACAATGGCGATTTGACTAAAGAACAAATCGTTGCTGGTCTACGTGTTCAAACATTGGCTTGTGAAATTCAACCAATGCTTTGTGGTACAGCGTTCAAAAACAAAGGTGTTCAACGTATGTTGGACGCAGTAATTGAATTCTTGCCATCACCTACAGAAGTTAAAGCGATTGAAGGTGTTCTTGACGACAAAGCTGAAACTAAAGCGATTCGTGAAGCATCTGACGAAGCTCCGTTCTCTGCGCTTGCGTTCAAAATCATGAACGACAAATTCGTAGGTAACTTAACTTTCGTACGTGTTTACTCTGGTGTTCTTAAACAAGGTGATTCTGTTTATAACCCGGTTAAATCTAAACGTGAACGTATCGGCCGTATCGTGCAAATGCACGCGAACGATCGTCAAGACGTTGAAGAAATCCGTGCTGGTGACATCGCTGCGTGTGTAGGTCTTAAAGACGTAACTACTGGTGATACACTATGTGATGAGAAAAACATCATCACTCTAGAACGTATGGAATTCCCAGAGCCAGTAATTGCATTGGCTGTTGAACCAAAAACTAAAGCTGACCAAGAAAAAATGTCTATCGCTTTAGGTCGTTTGGCTAAGGAAGATCCATCATTCCGCGTTCGTACTGACGAAGAATCTGGTCAAACCATTATTGCTGGTATGGGTGAGCTTCACCTTGACATCATCGTTGACCGTATGAAACGTGAATTCAACGTTGAAGCGAACATTGGTAAACCAATGGTTGCTTACCGCGAAACAATCAAAAAGACTGTTGAGCAAGAAGGTAAGTTCGTACGTCAAACTGGTGGTAAAGGTAAATTCGGTCACGTATACGTACGTTTAGAACCGCTTGATCCTGAAGCTGGTAAAGAATACGAATTCGCTGAAGAAGTTGTAGGTGGTGTAGTACCTAAAGAATTCTTCGGTGCAGTTGACAAAGGTATCCAAGAACGTATGAAGAATGGTGTCCTTGCTGGTTATCCAGTAGTTGGCATCAAAGCGACATTGTTCGATGGTTCTTACCATGATGTCGACTCTGACGAATTATCGTTCAAGATGGCTGGTTCTTATGCCTTCCGTGACGGTTTCATGAAAGCAGATCCTGTTCTTCTTGAACCTATCATGAAAGTTGAAGTAGAAACTCCAGAAGACTACATGGGCGATATCATGGGTGACTTAAACCGTCGTCGTGGTATGGTTCAGGGTATGGACGATCTACCTGGTGGTACTAAAGCAATTAAAGCTGAAGTTCCACTTGCTGAGATGTTCGGTTATGCAACTCATATGCGTTCTATGTCTCAAGGTCGTGCGACTTACTCTATGGAATTTGCTAAATATGCTGAAACTCCACGTAATGTGGCTGAAGGCATCATCGCTAAGTTCCAGTCTGGCGGTAAAAAAGGTGACGACGAGTAATCTTTCGATTACTATAAGCCCAAACTAATTCATAGTTAAAAACCAAGCGCTCATGCAGTGATCCTGCATGAGCAGTTCAAAAAGGAAGATCTCATGGCTAAGGCTAAGTTCGAACGTAATAAGCCACACGTTAACGTGGGCACAATTGGTCACGTTGACCATGGTAAAACAACTTTAACAGCTGCGATTGCAACTGTATGTGCGAAGAAATTCGGTGGTGAAGCGAAAGACTACGCTGCAATTGACTCTGCACCAGAAGAAAAAGCACGTGGTATTACCATTAACACTTCTCACGTAGAATACGATTCTCCAACTCGTCACTACGCTCACGTAGACTGCCCGGGCCACGCCGATTATGTTAAAAACATGATTACTGGTGCTGCTCAGATGGACGGCGCGATCCTTGTATGTGCTGCGACTGATGGTCCAATGCCACAAACTCGTGAACACATCCTTCTTTCTCGTCAGGTAGGTGTACCTTACATCGTTGTATTCTTGAACAAATGCGACCTTGTAGACGACGAAGAGCTTCTTGAGCTAGTTGAAATGGAAGTTCGTGAACTTCTTTCTACTTACGACTTCCCAGGTGATGACACTCCAGTTATCCGTGGTTCAGCTCTTCTTGCGCTTAACGGCGACGCTGGTCAATATGGTGAAGCTGCAGTTGAAGCTCTTGTTGAAGCGCTTGACTCTTACATCCCAGAACCAGAACGTGCAATCGACCAGGCATTCTTGATGCCAATCGAAGACGTATTCTCAATCTCAGGTCGTGGTACAGTAGTAACTGGCCGTGTTGAGACTGGTATTGTTAAAGTTGGTGAGTCAGTTGAAATCGTTGGTATCCGTGATACACAAACAACAACTGTAACTGGCGTTGAAATGTTCCGTAAACTTCTTGACGAAGGTCGTGCGGGCGAGAACTGTGGTGTTCTTCTTCGTGGTACTAAGCGTGAAGACGTACAACGTGGTCAAGTACTTGCTAAACCAGGTACAATCAAGCCGCACACTAAATTCGACGCAGAAGTATACGTACTTTCTAAAGAAGAAGGTGGTCGTCATACTCCATTCCTTAACGGTTACCGTCCACAGTTCTA
>NZ_JBQEOL010000019.1:0-63117 GCF_052044895.1 Acinetobacter sp. 22323
ATAGGGGAGCCGTAGGGAAACCGAGTCTTAATAGGGCGTTTAGTTGCTGGGTATAGACCCGAAACCGGGTGATCTATCCATGAGCAGGTTGAAGGTTAGGTAACACTGACTGGAGGACCGAACCCACTGTCGTTGAAAAGCCAGGGGATGACTTGTGGATAGGGGTGAAAGGCTAATCAAACTCGGTGATAGCTGGTTCTCCCCGAAAGCTATTTAGGTAGCGCCTCGGACGAATACCATTGGGGGTAGAGCACTGTTTCGGCTAGGGGGTCATCCCGACTTACCAAACCGATGCAAACTCCGAATACCAATGAGTACTATCCGGGAGACAGACTGCGGGTGCTAACGTCCGTAGTCAAGAGGAAAACAATCCAGACCGCCAGCTAAGGCCCCTAAATTATAGTTAAGTGGGAAACGATGTGGGAAGGCATAGACAGCTAGGAGGTTGGCTTAGAAGCAGCCACCCTTTAAAGAAAGCGTAATAGCTCACTAGTCGAGTCGGCCTGCGCGGAAGATGTAACGGGGCTAAAACTATATGCCGAAGCTGCGGATTTGCAATTTATTGCAAGTGGTAGGGGAGCGTTCTGTAAGCCGATGAAGGTGGATTGAGAAGTCTGCTGGAGGTATCAGAAGTGCGAATGCTGACGTGAGTAACGACAAAGCGGGTGAAAAACCCGCTCGCTGAAAGACCAAGGGTTCCAGTCCAACGTTAATCGGGGCTGGGTGAGTCGACCCCTAAGGCGAGGCCGAGAGGCGTAGTCGATGGGAAATTGGTTAATATTCCAATACTTCTGTTTAATGCGATGAGAGGACGGAGAAGGTTAAGTCAGCCTGGCGTTGGTTGTCCAGGTGGAAGGTTGTAGGCATGTATCTTAGGCAAATCCGGGGTACTCTATGCTGAGAACTGATAGCAAGCTGTACTTGTACAGTGAAGTGGCTGATACCATACTTCCAGGAAAAGTCTCTAAGCTTCAGTTAAACAGGAATCGTACCCGAAACCGACACAGGTGGTCAGGTCGAGTAGACCAAAGCGCTTGAGAGAACTCTGCTGAAGGAACTAGGCAAAATGGTACCGTAACTTCGGGAGAAGGTACGCTGCCGGCGGTGATAGGACTTGCTCCTTGAGCTGTTGGCAGCCTCAGAAACCAGGCCCCTGCAACTGTTTATTAAAAACATAGCACTCTGCAAACACGAAAGTGGACGTATAGGGTGTGATGCCTGCCCGGTGCTGGAAGGTTAATTGATGTGGTTAGCGCAAGCGAAGCTATTGATCGAAGCCCCAGTAAACGGCGGCCGTAACTATAACGGTCCTAAGGTAGCGAAATTCCTTGTCGGGTAAGTTCCGACCTGCACGAATGGCATAATGATGGGGGCGCTGTCTCCAGCAGAGGCTCAGTGAAATCGAAATCGCCGTGAAGATGCGGTGTACCCGCGGCTAGACGGAAAGACCCCGTGAACCTTTACTGCAGCTTGACATTGAACTTTGATCTTACTTGTGTAGGATAGGTGGGAGGCTTTGAAGTGGCGACGCTAGTTGCCATGGAGCCGTCCTTGAAATACCACCCTGGTAATATTGAGGTTCTAACTCTGTCCCGTTATCCGGGACGAGGACCATGTCTGGTGGGTAGTTTGACTGGGGCGGTCTCCTCCTAAAGAGTAACGGAGGAGTACGAAGGTGCGCTCAGCGTGGTCGGAAATCACGCGTAGAGTATAAAGGCAAAAGCGCGCTTAACTGCGAGACCCACAAGTCGAGCAGGTACGAAAGTAGGTCTTAGTGATCCGGTGGTTCTGTATGGAAGGGCCATCGCTCAACGGATAAAAGGTACTCTGGGGATAACAGGCTGATACCGCCCAAGAGTTCATATCGACGGCGGTGTTTGGCACCTCGATGTCGGCTCATCTCATCCTGGGGCTGAAGCAGGTCCCAAGGGTATGGCTGTTCGCCATTTAAAGAGGTACGCGAGCTGGGTTTAGAACGTCGTGAGACAGTTCGGTCCCTATCTACCGTGGGCGCTGGAAATTTGAGAGGATCTGCTCCTAGTACGAGAGGACCAGAGTGGACGAACCTCTGGTGTACCGGTTGTGACGCCAGTCGCATCGCCGGGTAGCTATGTTCGGAAGGGATAACCGCTGAAAGCATCTAAGCGGGAAGCCTACCTCAAGATAAGATTTCCCTGTGACTTTATGTCACCTAAAGAGCCGTTGAAGACTACGACGTTGATAGGTTGGATGTGGAAGTGTAGCGATACATGAAGCTGACCAATACTAATTGCTCGTGAGGCTTGACTATACAACACCCAAACAGTTGTTGTGTAACGCTCAATTGATTTCATATTGATCTAACGATCAGACGAAGCCTTGATTTAGTTAAGCTAATCGAACAAACTACTGCAACTCAGATACATCTGTTAATGCATTCTATTTGAAGAAAGCTAGGCAAACGAAGCGCAAGCAACGTAGATAAGACCATAGCGAGTAATCATACCAGTTGTGCTGGCGACCATAGCAAGAGTGAACCACCTGATCCCTTCCCGAACTCAGAAGTGAAACCTCTTAGCGCTGATGGTAGTGTGGGGTTACCCATGTGAGAGTAAGTCATCGCCAGCTCATTATTCTAAACACCCCCTGTCAAATGGCAGGGGGTGTTTTTTTATGCGTGGGAAAAATAGGTGGGTTTAAAGTATTTGATAGGCTTGGTTTAGTTTCAGCTATCGTATATAAATTATTAAAACTTAAAAAATTATAAAAAGGGATAAGTGTGTTTGATGTATTTGCACAACTTTGTGGTGGAATAGGTTTATTCCTGCTCGGCATGACCTTGATGACCGACGGCCTGAAGGATATTGCAGGTGAATCTCTGAGACAATGGTTAGGTAGATTTACGGGTTCTCCTTTAAAAGCGATGAGCTCAGGTATTATCTTTACCTTGATTGTGCAGTCTTCAACAGCGACAACACTTGCTACTATTGGTTTTGTAAGTGCAGGAATACTAACTTTTGCTCAATCTGTTGGCGTGATTATTGGTGCAAATATTGGAACCACCAGTACTGGCTGGATGGTAGCACTGCTTGGTGTCAAATTCTCGATTGGAAAATTCGCTTTACCCTTAATTGCAGCGGGTGCATTACTCAAGATCTTAGCTCAGGGTCGGCTGGCTTTGACTGGGCTGGTAATTGCGGGATTTGGTCTGATTTTCTTTGGAATTGAGTTATTGCAGGTGGCAATGTCTAGCCTGGCAAATCGTATAGATCTTTCTATATTTAGCACCCAAAACTTTTTCTCAAAATTATTATTAGTCTTGATTGGCTTGGTGATGACGGTCATTTTACAGTCATCTAGTGCCGCAATTACGACAACAATTACTGCATTGGCGAGCCAGATTATTCAGCTGGAACAGGCACTTTTGCTGGTTATTGGCCAAAATATTGGAACTGTGGCTACGGCAGTCTTGGCGGCAATTGGGGCGAATAGCAATGCACAAAGAACGGCTGCAGTTCATGTGATTTTTAATCTGAGCAGTGCAACTTTTGCCTTCCTGGTCTTAATTCCACTTTTTCTCTGGTTATCCCACCAAGGTCACTTGCTGGCTTCTTGGGATTCTGTAGTAATTGTTGCAGCTTTTCATACGGCATTTAGTTTATGTGGGGCTGTATTATTAATGCCTTTTATCGAACAGTTTAAGCATTTTCTGACTTGGCTCATTCCTACTGATGAGGACAGTTTAATTCAGTCTCTGGATGAGTCGAGTCTTTCAGTACCCGCAGTCGCAGTTGCGAATGCTGAACATGTCATTGATCAGACAGTATGGCAACAATATGGCTGGTTTATTGCAGCATTTAAAGATGGACAGCTGGTTGCAGCCAATCAACTCAAACAACAAGATGAACTCATTGCAAAGCTTAAACAATATTTGGCTCAAATTACCGTGTCTCAAAATACCGAAGAGCAAGCACATTTGTTGGCCTTACTCAGGAAAGTGGTCTATCTCAATGTATTCCGCAGTGATCTTGAACAATTATCCTATAGTTTGGATATCCGGACTCAGCCTGCTTTATATCAGGTTATATTGGATTTTATTGAAATTTTTGATAGTTATTGGAAGGAAGCTTCAGATTTAAAGGATTATGATAAAACTTGCATGTTACAAAATGAACTGATTCTGCTGGAACAATGGACGAAACAACATCATGCTGAACTTCGTGAAAAGATTAATCAGTATGCTTCTAGCAATCAATTGAGTGCTGCCAGAACCTTGGAATTACTCGCAGCACATCGCTGGCTGGATCGGTTTATTTCCCATAGCCAGCGCTTTGTAAATGTATTAAGTGAAAATGAACTCAATGCTGATCAGCTAACTGACGACGCGCATGCTTGAGTGCAGTACGTAAGCCCTCTTCTAGAGTCGGATGATAGAATGGTTTTTCTAGGATCTGATCAATTGTCACTCCTTCACCAATTAACCAGGCAAGAAGATGTGCTAGATGTTCTGCCTGTGCACAGAATAGTTCTGCACCCAAAAGTTTACGCGTAGACCTGTCTACATATATTTCAGCACCACCCATATTGGTAGCTTCCACCCGCGCTCGACCCTGTCTTTCATAAGAAATAAAACCTGTAACGAAATCAGTTTTTGCTTTTTGTAATTGCTGATAATTTTTTCCAATAATGGCCATTTCAGGCTGACTGAACACAATTGCCAAAGGGGTTAGTTTTGGAATTGCTTGTACATCTGGATAATTTAGGCAATTTTTAACGATTTTTTTACCTGCATATGCAGCTTCATGCTGAATTGGAGCATCAGGAGCTGCATCACCAATAATAAAAATTGGATAGTTAGCTAACTGTTTTGTAGAAAGATCAATTGGAAGATTTTTGATGTCTGTATATGAGGGATCGATTTTTTCCAGGTCGAGTTGATCAAGATTACTGCTTCTTCCAGTTGCAGTTAATACATAGTCAACCTCTAAATTTTCTGGTTGATCATTTTGCTTAAATTTTATCTGGACTTGATCACCTTGTCGGATCATTTCATCAGGAACAGTTTTAAATTTAATCTCAAGTTCTGAACTGAGTTGCTGTTGAGCAAGTTCCTGAAGCACCGGACTTGTAAGAGAACCGACTTTTTGACTACGGGCAAATACAGTGGTCTTAACTCCTAAGCGTTGCATGGCTTGAACAAGCTCAATGGCAATCACTCCGCTACCAATCACTGCCAGTGACTCAGGTAGGGTAGGAAGCTCAAACACCTCATCAGAGCTAAGAAGTCGCTCACCGAGTACTTCTTTTTGTTTTGAATCGATATTTGGTCGTGAGCCTACAGCCAAAATAAAACTTTTAGCTTGATAATATTGTCCATCTACTTCTATTGTTTGGACATCTACAAATTTGGCATGACCTGAAATTTTATGTTTTGGATTCCATTGATTGACTTCTTTAAGGGTGGCTTGAGTAAAGAAATCACGTAATTCACGAACACGTGACATGACATTGTTCGGGGTAACTTCACTATCAATATTTAAAGCTAAATCAGGTGCATGCTGAATCAGGTGCATACGATTGGCTGAAGCAATTAAAACTTTACTTGGCATACATCCGACGCGTGCACAGGTCGTATCCCAAGGGCCAGCATTAATGATCAGAATATTATCCGTATGTTTGATTGCTTCTTTATAGGCAGTGATACCTGCAGTGCCTGCACCGATAATGATGAGGTCGTACATTAATTGCTCTTATTGAAATCAATTTATGAATATAAGCTAGCATAAAAAACATTTAGCTTACCTTTATTTACATAAATGCTTAACTATGATTACATATCGCATAATGAATAAAGATTGATAACAAACTCTATAATAGAGGGTCTTGGGGATTTAAATGATTAGTAAACAATTAGGTATTAAATTATCTGCTCTTACTTTGGCACTAATGTTAGCAGGCTGCGGGGGCGGTGGAAGTGATGGTTACTATAATAATGATGGCTCTAGTTCTGGAAATATTACTACGAACCCTAGCACAGGTGAAGAAGTAAAATCTGTTAATATTAGTACTATACAATTGATTGATCGAAATGGTAACTTGACTCAGGCAATCGCTGCAGAAGGTGTGAGCGCTCAAGTCAAAGTAACTGATCAGTCGGGTAAAGGAATTAGTGGTGCATTAGTTACATTTACAGTGACTGGTGGTGTTGTTTTAGGTAGTTCCAATGGTGCTGTTTTAACAAATACAAATGGTGAAGCGAGTATCTCAGTTAAACCTGAAAACTTAAATACCAATGGTGCCTATCAAATTTCTGCAGTTGCAGATTTTGATGGTACCGAAGCATCAACACCAGCACTTAATTTCTCACTTCAAGCAACCAATATTATTTTAGTCGATTTAACGGCAGCTAGTACTCAATTAGAATCTGGTGGTTCAACAAATATCACGTTAAAAACGCAAGATGCAAATACAAAAGTCAATCAGAATAATGTCAATGTCGAATTCACTGCACCATGTGGTAAATTTGAACCTGCTACAGTTGTTTCATCAAATCAAGGAAATGTTACGACAACTTATAAAGCGATTGGTACAGATGGAAAGCTTTGTACAGGAACACAAAAAATTTTGGCAACAGGTTTAAATATCCCAGAAGTTGGAATTGATGTCAGTATTAAGGCACTTGAAGCTAATTCACTAGTATATACATCTAATAAAGTTAATTTGGGGATTAGAAAAAGTGGCTCAGCATCATCTGGTCAAATTGAATTTACTTTGTATGCAAATGGTGTACCTATAGCAGATCAAGATGTTTTGATTGAGAAAGTACAAGCACCAGAAGATTTATCGTTCGTATCATTTGGAAATCAAAATAACAAAACTATAAAAAGTGATTCAAATGGTAAAGTGATTGTGAATCTTTATCCAGGAGATAAACCTGGGCCTGTAGAGATAAGAGCAACTTTAGTTTCAGACAAAAATGTTTCGGCTGTATCTAAAAATGTATCTGTATCCATTGGTCGAGTAACTCAAGATGGATTAAGTTTATCAGTATCTAAAAATTCATTACAGAATGTAATTGATGGTGACACTGCAACTATTACAGCGAGAATGGTTGATCGTACACGGAACCCTGTTCCAGATGGTACAGTAATTAGCTTTGTTTCTGAGGGAGGGAAGGTTGAACCTAATTGTTCAACAGTCCAAGGAGTATGTTCTGTAACTCTAACAACACAAGAACCTCGTCCTTTAGATAATCGTGTGACTGTATTGGCTTATGTTGAGGGTGATAAAAGCTTTACAGATTTAGATGGCGATAATCTTTATACTAAAGGCGTAGATCGACTTCTTAGTAATATTGGTAGCTTTTTCCGTGACGATAACGAGGATAATCAATATAACAAAGATTATGGTATTGGTGAATTTCTTTATAATCGTGCGGTATTAGGAAACAAAGCGACCTGTGCTCCATCTACAATTAGACAGCCGAATATCGCAGACACATGTGACGATAATTTAGATACGGTCATCCGTCAGCAATTATTATTTGCATTTGCTGAAAATACACCAACCTTTACTAATGTAAAGGCAAGTGGAAGTTTATTGTCTTTTAATATGTATGGAAATAGCGCTCAAAGTGTGCCTATGCCAACAGGTACCACAATAAGTGTTACGCCTGAGGATAATACAAAAGCTAATAATTTATCTTGTACTGCAGAGTTAGCAACAGGAAGTTCACCTGTCGCAAATGTCTTTGATCTTTTGACACCAAGCACTTTCAAAAATAGTAATCAAAGTTATTATGGCTATCGTCTAAAAGAATGTGCGGTAGGAGATACGTTGAAAGTTTCTGTTTCTTCGCCAGATAGTAAAGTATCAACAATTTATGTAGATTATCAATAGAAATTATATTTGTATAAAAAACAGCGCCGAAGCGCTGTTTTTTTTTATGGGAACTAAAATTTAAAAAACTAAATTGATGTTCCCACACTCACACCCACAGTCGGTCGAACATTCATCGAACTACAACCAACAAAACTTAAACTTAAACAAATGATCAGTAAAACTTTATTCATGAATTAATCCTTGGTCCTTCGCCTTGTAATACAAGGCGGCAGAGCGTGTACCACTACGGCAAACCATTAAAATGGGTTTAGGTAAGTCATTATAGTATTTGGAAAACTCTTCAATGTTCTGTTGTGTAATTTTTCCGCTAATCACTGGCTGATAAATTACACTGGCATGATGGCGCTCTGCGATAGTGCGAAGCTGAATAACCGATACTTCATTACCTGTTTCCTGATCTGGACGATTGACAATGACAGACTTAAAACCCTGTTTCATTAATTCTTGAAACTTAATGCTATTCATTTGTCCAGCTACACTTACTGTAGGAGTTAATGGCCGGCTTAATTCTGCAGAAAAACTGAGTGTAGCAAAGCTTAGACCGAGTCCAAGCATTGCACATTTCCAGAAGCAGGGATTAGTCATCCAATAAATCCATTTGTTTTGCGATCTGGTACAGGTTATTAGAACGGTTACCAGTACGGCAGAACATCAATAAGGGTTTTGGTAGTTCATTATAGTGATTGGCAAAAGTACGGACATCGAGTTCAGTGATCTGACCTGCAACTACAGGTTGATGCACATAATCCAGACCTGCTGCACGAGCAGCCTCTTCAATTTGTGCACTGGTTGGCTGATCCGAACCACCTTCCATATCCGGGCGGTTATTGATAATGGATTTAAAGCCTTTCTCAACTACCTGTTCGATATGTTCTGGACCAATTTGACCTGCAAAGCCTACATTTTCACTCATGATGTCACTCCATCATTTCATTTATAAAGATATGCTTTATGATAGCATTAAGCTCAAAAATGAGCAGAAAGATCTGAAATTTTTATAAACGAATACAACCATAAAATAACGCAACGGAGCGCGTATGCATGTATATACAGTTGAACCACTGTATGTCAAAAGCGGTCAAGATGTCATTGCTGCCGATTTTTATCGTCCCAAGAATATACACAAACCAGCAGTCATTTTAATGGCACATGGTCTGGCTGCCTTACGTCATTTTGAACTGGTCAAATATGCCCAACGTTTTGCAGCAGCGGGTTATGCCGTCATTTTGTTTGATTATCGCTACTGGGGTGGAAGTACCGGACGACCACGAGAACTGGTTTCAATTAAAGCCCAGCTTGAAGACTGGCGAACCATGATTGCTCACGTTAAAGCACGTAAATCCGTAGATGCTAAACGTATTGTGCTCTGGGGAACGAGTTTGAGTGGCGGATATGTACTAACACTTGCCGCAGAATCCAAAGATGTACAGGCCATTATGGTCCAAGTCCCATTTGTGGATGGTGCTGAAAGTGCCAAATTGTATCCTTTACAGCAGCTGCCTAAAGCGCTGAAAATTTCCAGTCAAGATTATATGGGCTCTAAAGTCGGGATGACGCCACGAACTTTACCCGTTGTAGCCCAGAATGAACTCTGTTTCTTACCAACACCCGATAGCTACGAAGGTTATCTGTCAATTGTTCATCCAGACCATTACTGGAGTGGGGAAATACCAGCCCGGGTGTTCTTTAAACTGATCCGCTATCGACCGATTCAGGATGTGCGTAAAATTACAGTACCGGTTCTGTTTATCGCTGCGCAACAGGATAGCCTGATTCCGATTGAGTCCAGCCGTGAAACGGTAACCAATATCGCACCATTTGCCCAATATCATGAGTGGAATATGCGACATTTCGATATATATCATGGTGAATGGTTTGAAAAAGCAATTTCGACCCAATTAGAATTCTTACATCAATATATTGGAGTTCGTTAGATGATCATTGTATGTCCGTCATGTCAGGCCAAAAACCGTGTGCCTGAAGATAAACTCACCGAGAGTCCTGCATGTGGCCAGTGTCATCAGGGCCTGATTCCACTTGCACCGATTGAACTCAATGAACAGAATTTTAGCCAGTTCGTGACTGGCAGCGATTTACCGATTCTGATTGACCTATGGGCAGACTGGTGTGGCCCATGCAAGATGATGGCTCCGCATTTTGCAACAGTAGCACAGCAGTATCCAAATGTGGTATTTGCCAAAATTGATACTGAAGCGAATCCACGACTCAGCGCTGCATTTAATGTTCGTAGTATTCCAACACTGGTTTTGATGAATAAAACTGATGAAATTGCTAGAATAAGTGGTGCGCTCAGAGCACCTCAGCTGCAACAGTGGCTGGATCAGCATCTGAATGCCAAATCCTAATACCCAGGCCTGGAGTTAACGTGTCAGATTCTCATGTAAAACCAGAGGGAGTTCTTTCCCTACAGACGATTGCAATGCCAGCAGATACCAACTGGAGCGGTGACGTATTCGGTGGATGGATTGTTTCACAAATGGACTTGGCCGGTGCGATCCATGCAGAACGTTTTTCCAAAGGACGTTGTGCGACAATTTCGATTAATCAGATGACTTTTCTGGTACCGGTAAAAGTCGGTGATGTGATCAGCTGCTATACCAAGATTCTGAAGGTGGGGAATACTTCGATTCAAATGCAGATCGAAGTGTGGGACAGTCACGATGATTCCCGTCCGCCTGTTCGTGTCACAGAAGGCGTGTTTACCTTCGTAGCGGTGGATGTCAAAGGCAATAAGCGTCCGATTCCAGATGAAGCAAAACAGAAGTTCCTTGACGCTCAGTAAACGAATTGATGAATGCAAAAAACCAGACAATTTGTCTGGTTTTTTTATTTTTGAAAATTTAAATTCTTAGGCAATGATTTTTATTGCTTATCCTGATTTTAAAGCTAAAAAATCAAATAGTTTTTAAGCTGAGACAAGGAAAACAGTCATTATCTTGATAGATGATGAGGATACTTTTAAATAATCCCCAATTTATTTAGCGTATATTCTTAAAAAATTAAGATGCGGCTTTGGTTTTAAGCTGCGATTTAGCGATCCAGGCCCACAGCATTTCACACTGAATTGGTGCTTCACCAGATTCATCTGTTATGACAACCTGCACCAATGTTTCGCCTTTATCTGTACTTTGCATCAATTGCTGCTGTTCAGCAGTCAGAGTGGCTATAGCACGCATTGCCCCCTGGGTAGGACGTTTATAATCAATTTTGATACTTTTAATAAGGACGACTGCAGAATCAGGCACGTTCATTGCGGTGACAAATCCTGTGGCTGTTTCTGCAAGCAGTGCCATGGCACAGGCATGAACCTGACCAATATGGTTCTGCATAGCCTTATGATTGGCCATGCTGACCATGACCTGATCATGACTCACCTGTTCATAGCGAATTCGGGCAGAACCGACCATCGGCACCACACGTCCAAAGGTTTTACTCAGCAGTGCAGTACGAATGCCTTGTGGAAGTCGTGAACTTGCTTTTACCAGTTTGGAGAGTTGATTGCTTTTGGCCATGGTTCTATTATCCGAAAATAGACTGTCTTAGTCTTTAAAGTTGTTGAACTGTAAAGGCACACCAAATTGCTGTTCTTTGAGGAATGCCATAATTTGTTGCAAAGTATCGCGTTTTTTATCGGTCACACGAATCTTGTCGCCTTGGATAGAAGACTGCGCTTTAATGCCACTTTCTTTAATGGCTTTATTAATTTTTTTTGCGGTATCTGAGTCAAGACCGTCTTTCAGTTTAATCACCTGGATATAGTTTTTACCTGAAGGTGCACCTTTTTGCGGATCAAGCGCCTGAATATCTACTTTACGTTTAAAGAAGTGATTTTCTAACATGCTATAAACTTGTTCACACTGAAAATCACTTTCAGTCTTGATTTTGATTTCTTTATTTTTTTCGTTCAGCTCGATTGAAACGTCCTGACCACGGAAGTCAAAACGGGTCGCAATTTCTTTTTGCGTGTTTTGAACTGCATGGTTTACTTCAAAAATTTCTAATTCAGAAACAATATCGAAAGAAGGCATAGTTTAGACCTTTACAAATGGAAAGAATATCTGAGATGCTAGGGATGTTTTCTTCATTTGCCAAGTGTTGTTTACATCAAAGGAGTGCGCAATGATCCGTAAACAAGAAATTACAACATTTGAGTTCCCAGAAGGTGCTGTAATCTGGGATGTACGTGATTCTAATGCTTTTGCTGAAGCACATATTAAGGGTGCGGTAAACCAGCCCATTAACGATCTTTCAGCAGATAGCCTTACTCAAGTGTCCACGGATCAGCCGATTTATATCCTGTGTGGTGGAGGTAGTAAAGCCCCTCGTGCTGCTGAAAAACTAGAGGGTTTCGACAGCTCTCGTGAATATGTCATCCTGATGGGTGGTACACGTGCTGCCCGTGATGCAGGCTTGCCGCTGGAACAGGGTGCCTGATTAAGCTTTAAAAAAAGAAAAAAGCGCCGTCAGGCGCTTTTTTCTTGGCTATATTTCTTCAATGTTCCCCTTTGAAAAAGGTGAGCCATATATGGCGCAAGAGGGGGATTAAATTCTTCCTATAAATCCTTCCCTTGCGGAACAGTGTTCCTCACCCTTTAATAAAGGGAAGGGCTTTAACACTAAGGTTTAAAATAAGGCTTCTTGGTTTTGATTTTCTTTTCAAAGCGTTTGACATCCAGCTTCTTCACTAGATTTATGGATGCAGGACAAGCCTCTCCTAGAATCTGTGCAGCCAAAATTTCACTACACAATGGAGCAAATAGAAAACCTTTGGAACCTAAGCCAGCCAGACTATAGATTTCCTGATCTGATTTGAGTTTTCCAAGCAAGGGGAAATAATCTTTGCTTTGGGCACGAACCGAAGCACGACCTTGCCATTCACTGACATCAGCCAAACTCTGTGCATACTCTGGAAATACTGAATGGATCAGTTCAAGGTTATGGATATGGTCTTCTTCCAGTACCTCTGTATCATCACGATTCAGGCAGAATGAAGCACCGAGCAGCAAATGCTGTTCATCAAACTGGATGCAGTATCCGCCGTAGCTATAGGCAATATTCGGATTAAGTGGTTGATCGCTATTTTTGAGCCAACTGACCTGTCCACGAATGGGTTTAAGTTCAGGATGCTCTTCAAGCAGCTGTGGCGTATTTAATGCGGTACAGACGATGACATGATCAAACTGGCCGAGTGAGCTATCACCATCAAATAATTCTGGACATGAGTGTGGTTCAATTCGGCTAATTTGGGCCTGGATATAGCGAATATTGCTATGTTGCAGGATTTCATCACGCAACTGATGAGGCGATACAGCTCCCGCCTGTAACAACGACAATGCTGGATATTTCGCTGTTAAAGACTGCTGATTTTGATCTGGAACTTCTAGAATACCATCAGGATACTCATCAGCCAGAGCCAACAGGTTTTCTGGATTTTTCAATGCCAGCTGCTGAACCTGAATCGCGCGAAAGGCTTTAAACTGTGCATAATGATTTAGGGCGTGTTGCCAAGCCTGGGTCATTAAATGTTCAGCGCTTTGTGCAATCGGTGACAGTTTCGGATTGAGTAGCGCTAATGGATTACCAGAACCACCGGAAAGTGGTGCTGTTTGATCGAATAGGCTGACTTGATGACCACGTAGAGCAAAAGCCCAGGCTATACTTAAACCGGCAATACCAGCACCAATGACAGCGATCTGACGTGCCTGACATTTCAACTCTTTATTGAGCGAAGTTTTTTTTTGAGTATGATGTTCAGGAATTGCTGTTACTGGCTGTGCAAATTCAGGCAGATTCCAGATGGCTTTCAGCATTTCACGTTTATGACCAAAGCCACGTGGACGTGAAATCGAAATACCATGATTTCTAAGACCGCGTTTCAGTATACCTGCGACACTAAAAGAGGCAAAGGTGGTGCCATAATCCGAGAGTCGAATAATATTGTTCAGGACATTCTCTTCCCACATATCCGGATTGCAGGAAGGCGCAAAACCGTCCAGGAACCAGGCATGTACTGACACAGTTTTTTCAATGACTGGAAAGACATCTTGTGCATCACCTAGCCATAAATCCAGAGAAAAACGTTCTTCAGGAAAACTGAGGCGATGACAGCCAGCAATTGGGAGTGGATATTGGGAAATCAGCTGATCTGCAAGGGGTTTTAGTTCCGGCCAGGCATTTAAAGCACGAATCAGATCATCTTTTAATAGAGGAAATTTTTCCACTGAAATGGCATGCAGATGGCTCTGGTTATCTGGACGAACCTGTTGCCACAGTTGCCATAAGGCCAGAATATTGAGTCCTGTACCAAAGCCCGTTTCCCCTATGCAAAAATATTCAAAAGGTTTGAGATCCGTGAGCCGGGTACCGAGATCATTACCATTTAAAAACACATGGCGTGTTTCAAGCAGACCATTGTCCTTGGAAAAATAAACATCACCGAACTGTTTGGAAACTGGCACGTCAATGCCATCTACCAACTGCCAATCGAGATCGGCAGTTTGAATTGCATGAGACAAAACGGATACAACCTTGAATACGTCAGGAGAGGGAATAGCTTACCACTGACGACGGCGTTTGGTATAAACATAACTCGCGATCAGGAAGCCAAGTAGTACCCCAACTGCCAATGTCGCAGCACCGTAAAGAAACATTTGTGCACTACGTTCACTTTGTAGCACCTGCACCTGAACGCCGAGATTATCGTTTTTCAGCTGTAGTTCCTGATTCTGGGTCAATGCTTCAAGATTGGCTTTTTCCAGTTGTTGCAGACGTGTCGCCTGATCTTTGACCAAAGCCTTCACTTTGGCATCTTGCTGAGCTTTGTTCTGTGCAATATCTTCTGCAGTCAATGGCTTGGCAGCAGGATTTTGAACAAGAGGATTATTCGAAGCAGCCACTGGCATGATGCCAGGTTTATTGGCAGACAGTGTTTGCGGTGGCGTATTGGCTACCGCGGGTTGCACAGTTGCTGGTGTATTTTGCGCTGGGGCAGCAGATTCCGCTGCCAATGTTGCTTCAACTGCCCAAGCAGTTGTACAGGCAAAAGATAAACCGATTAAACTGGCAATTACAGCGTGCATGAACCTTATCCTTGTGGGAATGCTTTATTGAATGGTTTAACGTCAATATGCGCATAGACGCCTTCTTTTAAGAATGGCTCTTCCTGTAACCATTCCTCCAATGCTTCACGGCTGTCAAAGTCCACAATGATGGTGCTGCCATAAAAACCTGCTTGAGGATTACCTGGTTCTTTTGGCATCGCGCCGGCAACGATTAAACGACCTTCATCATTTAATTTTTGCAGACGTGCAAGATGTTGAGGACGAATCGCAAGGCGTTTTTCGACAGTACCTTCCTGATCGGTACAGCTGACAACAAATAATGGCATGGCAGTTCTCGATGACTTAGTCTAACTTTTATTCAGCAGTTTTAAAGTATTTGCGCAATACAATGAACTGAATAATGATAAAGGAAAACATCACGATCATGTCACCAAATGCGGTAAATTCTCCCCAATATTTTCCATCCATAAAGATATAGGCAAAGAAGCAATGCAAGAAAGACATCACCGCAAACATTGCTGCCCAAGCATAGTTGAGCTTAAACCAGCCTTTTTCAGTTAAATTAAAAACTGGTCCAAACAGACGTTGGATTAATGGTTTTTTATCTTTACTGAACCATGGTGAAAGCAGGAATACGCCAGCAAAAACCAGATTTAGCAAGACAGCTTTTAAGCGGATATAGAAATCATCACTGAGTATTAAAGTGATTCCACCGAAGATTACTGTCATAAACAATACGATCCATTGCTGTTTGTCCAGACGGAATTTCTGTGAAACAAATAACGCGCCATAGACCACTAACATGGAAATGATCAGACCTGTGGTTGCCACAAGAATATTGTTATTGTCGACACCGCCTGCGGAGCCAATCAGCTGGAGTAATGGATGGTTGGTGTCTTTAGGATCTACTGTCTTATATAAATAAAAGAAAATAATGAGTGGCACAAAGTCTAAAAGTGCTTTCATGTTAGAGTATCTAAATCTGATCAAATAAATGTCATAGTATAGAGATGCACGGCGTAGATTTACATACACACAGCAATATTTCTGATGGAACCTTAAGTCCACAGCAGCTGGTTGAGGCCGCGGCAGCGAGCTTTATCCATACGCTGGCCTTGACTGATCATGACACCATGGACGGTTTAGAGCTGGCGCGTGAAGCCGCTAAAGATCACGAAATTAAGATCATTTCTGGGGTAGAAATCTCCAGTCAATGGTCACGTCCGGCCACCAAGAAGAATTATGGCGTGCATATTGTGGCGTTAGATGTTCAAAATCCTGAGCCATTGCAACAGGCTTTAGAACAGCAAAAACAGATTCGCGCTGAACGCTCAAAAAAGATTTGTGATCTACTGATACCATTGATTGGACAAGATATTTATCCAGATGTAGTCGCTAAGGTTGATAATATTCCAGACCGTGTCACGCGAACCCATATTGCCAAAACACTGGTTGAAAAGGGGATAGTCACCCGTCCACAACAGGCTTTTGATAAATATATCAAGGAAGGTAAGAAAGCTTATGTGAAGTTTGATGGACTGGGACTGGAAGAAACCATTCAGGTGATTCATGCCAGTGGTGGTTTTGCAGTGCTAGCGCACCCCACCCGTTATGATCTGTCTGCAACCAACAACCGTTACCTGATAGAAATTTTTGCCAGGTTCGGTGGGGACGCCGTTGAGCTGCCACCAGCAGTTGATCCGGCTTCTACCCGGCAGATGGTAGATCGGATGATTGCTGAACATGGGCTAAAAGTATCTGTAGGCAGTGATTATCATGGGGACAATATGCCCTGGATTAAGCTCGGCCATATTCCAACAGTTAAAGACGGGCAAGTGGGCATCTGGGAAAGTTTTCGGTAACAGGCGTCAGGCTTCAATAAATGGAGACTGCTTTTGCTGCTGGATTTTTATGCCTAGAAGGCAGGCCAAAGCTAAACTGTAATGCCAGTTGCCAAGTTGTTGTAATCGCTGCCATCAGTAATAATGCTGCAATAAGCGTATAGTTCAGTAAATTGCGATAAAGAAAAGGATGGTTCCGGGAAATTACCGCCTGCTGGATGTCTGGATGATGTTTGAATTCTCGATAGCGTAGAAAATCGATCAAATTCGCGAGCGCCAGTTCCAGCTTGTCAAAATGTACTGCCTTGCAGGACATCCGATAGTACTTACCATAATTGGTACTCAGCTTAAGCGTATAAGTTGGAGAGTCATCTTCACGACTCGCCTGAATATGTACAATTCTTGGTAAGTCCAGCATGAGTCGACTGGGAATATGGTCGAAGTAAATCCGTCCGCGGAGCGGTGTCGCGATATAGTACTGCAAATGCTGAAAATTCTGGTCTCCATCATGTGCATACAGTTGAACAATCCAGCGTGTACGCCTCAGGTAATAGACCAGAACCTGCTGGCCGATGAGCGCATCACTTGGTTGAACATGGATATCCAGATACGACTCTGTGTTAAACAGCTGATTCAGATCGACATTAAACCATTATGGGGCTTCATGATCATTGATCTTTAATAGGAGTTGCTGCTGTTTGCGTAGCGGGGTCGTGTGAGTCTGACGTTGGCCCATAATTGTAGCATCTGAGCTGCGTAAGGCTCTTTCACGGATATCCCGAGCCAGTTTCGAATCAATCAGGTGTTGCTGAATCAGAAAAGGAAATTTGAAATATTGTTTCCGGTCATAGCTTAGACCGAATACCAGTATGAAACTGATGAGAAGCAGTAAAATCCAGTATTGTTCTAATCCAGTGAATAAAATATCTTGCCAGGCCAATACACAGCCAAATGCGAACACGGCTCTGCTACAAAGCAGTAAAGCCGCTAAAGTTGCACCCAGACGCGTCACCGGTTGCGTTGTATAACGATGAATCCGTTGCTTGATAGTCATGAGATCTTATTTTTATTGTTTTCATTATTTTAATTTTGAATTGAATATATGAGCTGCGTTCAGCTGTAATCGTACTTATTATAATAGATTATGATCTTGGGCTTGAATAGGTGGGGGGGTGGGTTTGCCTAAAGTACCCAATAGTTCAATTTCAATGGTACGTACCATTGAATCAAGGGGTAAGTCATTGCTTTGCGTACCAAAAGGTTCTTCAATTTCTGAACTGAGCGCATCCAGTCCCAAGAAAGTATAAGCCAAAATTCCGACCAGCAGCGGTGTCACCATTCCAAGGGTCGAACCCAGACTAAATGGCAGCATAAAGCAGAAAAAATATACGGTACGATTCAGCAAGACGGAATAGGCGAAAGGTAGTGGTGTGGTGGCAATCCGATCACAACCTGTCTGTACAATACTCAACTCAGCTACATGCTGGTTCATCTGCGCATAAATGATGTCTGAAATTTCGCCTTCTTTCAGGGCCTGCATAAATTCCCATTGAATCAGACTGAGGGTGTACTGTGGGGCATTGGCCTGTTGATAGAGCTGTTGCAGGGCTTGAGGACTCATACCACTGGTCTGTACCAGTTCGGTTGGATTGGCAGTCTGATGGCGCAAACGATCGCGCAGTACATTGGCAAAGACAATTACATGCTGGATGACCCGCTCACGGCGTGCCTGCGTCAACATACGGCAGTCTCGGTCAAAATGACGTGCATTGGCAATTAGGATCCCCCAGAGTTTGCGCGCTTCCCACCAGCGTTCATAGGCGGCAGAGTTCTTGAAACCAAGGAAAATCGACAGTACTACTCCGATCAGGGTAAAACCGACTAAGGGTAATTCCGGTAAATGTAAATAATTGGTATAAGATAGCCCGCCAATAATGGCAGAAATGAGCATGACCACGCCTAGAGGCGGCAGTACCTTAGGTAAAATCGTTCCCCGCCATGAAAATAATACTTTAAAGATACTGGGTTGGTCACGTACGATCATTTATTGGAATCATCACAATTTTTTTCATGATCTTGTTGAGTTGTGTCTGCTTTGTCAAGTGCTATCGTTCAGGGTTTTACCGTATTAATGAGTTGCTGTTCTGCAAAGGAAAAACTGCCTTCCCGGGCAATGATACAGTGATCAATCAGGCGGATTTCGACCAGGTGACAGGCCTTTGCAATCTGCTGAGTGAGCTCAAGATCTGCTGCTGAAGGTCGAGGCTGACCGAGTGGATGATTATGGGCAATCACAATCGATGTTGCCTGTTGCTGAATGGCATGGCGTAGTAACTGATTAATCGAAATCTCACATGAATTAAGCGAGCCATAAAACATTTTCTTAAAGCTGATTTTTCTTAACCCGGCATCCAGACACAATACAGCAAAGACTTCCTGAGTTTCTCCTAAGAGTTCAAAGCGCAGATAGTCCATAATTTTGCGGGAATGATTCAGTTCCAATGCATCTTGGCGAAGGTGCTCGGCAATATAGCGCCGTCCCAGTTCCTTAACAGCCATCAGCTGGGTAAATTTACTGACACCCATCCCGTGAAACTGGCTGATCTCTTGCAGTGGGGCATCCAAAAGAGTACTTAAATGACCAAAATGTTGAATCAGAAGTCGAGCTAGTTCCACTGCGGAATGCCGCTGGGAGCCTGAGCGCAGGAAAATTGCCAGCAATTCGGCATCGGAGAGGCTTTGTGGGCCTGACTGTAACAGGCGTTCGCGTGGACGTTCCTGTTCAGGCCAGTGTTTAATCGAAAATTGCATGTTTATTAGACTTATTTATTATTAATTATTGTTTTTCACACAAGAAGGTCTCTTGGGCATGATTCTATTTAATGCTATTGTGAGCGCCACTGCAACAGAAAGGTAGCCTGTTTGTGAGCTTCGACGTAAGTGTAATTCCTCATAAAAATATTATTTTAGCTGTGACAGGCGGTATTGCTGCCTATAAAAGTGCAATTCTGGTCCGTCGTCTGAAAGATGCCGGTTTTAATGTTCGTGTGGTCATGACTCAAGGCGCACAGGCCTTTATCACGCCGCTGACGTTCCAGGCACTGTCGGGTAATCCTGTCCATACTGAATTACTGGATCCAGAAGCTGAAGCAGGCATGGGGCATATTGAACTGGCACGCTGGGCGGACCTGTTACTGGTCGCCCCAGCAAGCTGCGATACTTTGGCCAAATTCGCTGCCGGTCTGGCCGATGATTTGCTCAGTACACTTTATCTGGCGACCAACGCACCGGTCTGGGTAGCGCCAGCCATGAATCAGCAGATGTGGGCAGCCAAGCCGACGCAACGTAACTTGGCCACTTTGATTGAAGATGGCGTGCATGTGATTATGCCGGATGCAGGTTCACAGGCCTGTGGTGATGTAGGTTTGGGCCGTATGCCGGAACCGGAAGATCTGGCACGTCAGGTAACCGGGTATTTCCATAAGGCGCAACGAGCGATTGCAGAAAAATTTGGTCAGCTTGCGGGAAAGCGGGTCACGATTACAGCAGGCCCAACGCGTGAAGCGATTGACCCGGTTCGTTATATTTCCAATCACAGTACCGGAAAAATGGGTTTTGCCTTGGCGGCAGCCTGTTATGCTGCCGGTGCGGATGTAACACTGATTGCAGGACCAGTGACGCTGGATACGCCAAATGGCGTCAAACGTAAAAATGTCAGCTCAGCCGTGAAAATGCTGGATGAAAGTCTGCATATGCTAGAACAGGGCTGTGATATTTTCATTGCGACCGCTGCGGTTGCGGATTACCGCGTAGCACAAGTGGCAGAACATAAGATTAAAAAAGCCGGTGATGAGCTGAATGTCGCACTGATCAAAAATCCGGATATCGTTGCAACCATTGCCCAACAGGAAAAACGTCCATTTATGGTTGGCTTTGCCGCAGAAACACGAAATATTGAAGAATATGCAGCTGGCAAACTGGTCGCTAAAAAACTGGATATGATTGCCTGCAATGACGTTTCCCGTGCAGATATTGGCTTTGCCTCAGATGAAAATGCCATGACGGTATTCTTTGCAGAATCTTATCATATGGAAAAACGTGATCTGGAAAAGGCTTCCAAACAGGAAATTGCCCAGCAACTGGTTGAAGCCATTCATGATGCCCTACATCATGATCCTTCTAAGGATGATGATTTCTAAGTTATTTTATAAAAAAGCCCTGCATAGTCAGGGCTTTTTTATTTCTGCAGAATTGACTGAATGTTCAAAAGAAAACCAAGTATTTTGACCTTGAAAGACACTTTTGGCTATTTCGTGCCCAGTTTGAAAAAGATAAAATCACCCTATAAGAATCAGAATTTTTTTATTTTCCAGCCTCACTAATTTGAGCACTGGGGGTGGTATGAAAAGAATAAGTCTATTGTTTCTGACCTTGCTATTGTTTTCCTGCAGTTACTTTGTCTCTATTGATGAACTGTCGCGCAATATTCAGTCTCAGATGCAACGTGAATTTAATTCCAGTCTGGATTATCGCCATTACCGGTTAAAAGTCATGGATGTAAAAATCATGGAACGTTCTGGTGATCATTTTCAGGCCATTTCCCAGATACAGTATCAGGGCCAATCTTTTCCAGTTAAGGTCTCTATCCAGAAGGTGGAGCAGGGTTATAGCTGGCAGCTGGAAGATGATGCTTTTGCCTTTATTGATGAAGTTGAAATTCAGCGTTATGAACAGCAGTTACAGCAGGAACTGGCTATGATTTCTGCAGAATTCGAACAAGATGAAGGCTTTCGGAACGAGAAGGTCAATGAGATCACTGAGGCTGCAACGCGGGAATCCAGGACGACATCACAGCGGGTTGAAGAACCCATTCCTGTGGGAAATATTACCGCTTATACCCAATAAATTCTCTAGTCAAAAAGCCTTAATAAAAAAAAGCACCGGGGAAACGGTGCTTTTTAAATTAAAGATTCTGGGTTTGCTGTTCGAGCAGGTAGTCTTCAGTGCGTTTGATCGCCTCCTGAATATTGAACAAGGCATTTTCTACATCTTTTAAGGTTTTGGCATTACCACCGCTTAATGCCTGACGCCATTTACGCGCACCTGGCAAGTTCTGGAACAAGCCCAGAATATGACGGCTAATAATCGAGAGTGGTGCACCTTCTGCCATACGCTGGGCAATATACGGCATCATTTGTTGCATGATCTCAAAACGATCAGGAGCTTCAAGATTCCAAAGTTGGCCTAACTCGGCCAGTAAATACGGATTGTGATAGGCTTCGCGACCAATCATCACGCCATCCACATGTTTTAAGTGTTCAACCGTTTCCGCATAGGTTTTGATCCCGCCATTGATTTCAATCAGCAGCTCAGGACGTTCCTGTTTTAAACGGTAAACATCTTCATAACGTAATGGGGGAACTTCACGATTTTCCTTCGGGGATAGGCCTTGTAACAGGGCAATTCGGGCATGCACGATAAAATTATTACAACCCGTCTTCGCTACGGTATCGACAAAATGCAGCATCTCTTCATAAGACTGCATATCATCAATCCCGATACGATGTTTCACCGTCACCAGAATATCCACGGCATTGCGCATCTCACCAATACATTCTGCGACTAGATCAGGCTCCGCCATCAGGCAGGCACCAATTTTATTGTTTTGTACCCGGTCACTTGGGCAGCCGACATTCAGGTTGACTTCGTTATACCCCCAATCCTGTGCCATTTTGCTACAGGTGGCCAGGTCTTTGGGATTAGAGCCACCAAGCTGTAACACAACTGGCTGTTCTTGCTGATTAAAGTCCAGATGACGTTTGGCATCACCATGAATGATGGCACCTGTCGTTACCATCTCGGTATAGAGAATAATATTGGGATTAAACAGACGTGCAAAGAAACGATAATCTTTGGTGGTCCAATCCATCATCGGCGCAACACTGATTCGTGGTTGAAGTTGTTGTTCAATGGTCTTGAGATCAGTCATTCAAAATCACGCCTTAAGTTAGAAATGGAAGAGACAGCACGCCGTTGGGGCTTTGGGCGCTCACCGGCAGTGATACGGCCAGTAAAAGAGGGCGCAATATTAGCATAAAAATAATCAGGCTTCATGGCTGAGTACTAGCACTGCAAGAAAGCTTTCTAGGAAATTAAAAAGTATTGAATTCATTCAAATAGATGCAGAGGTCAAGGAATAGTTTACTAAACAGTAAAAGAGTTTAAGATAAAGAAAACAGGATAAAAAAAGGAGAAAAATAATGATGTTACTGGAAGAGATTTACAAAACAACAAAAGCTCAGCGTTCAGAATATTTCAATCTACGTGTTCAACGCAGTCTAAGCTGGTTAAGAAAAGCGGTAGAGTTACAGGCCGATTATGATTTTCAGTTTCTGAGCCTGTGGATTGGTCTGAATGCTCTTTATATACAGGAAAATGAAGATAGTCTTGATCAGCAGGTCTTATCACAATTTCTCCATCTCATCCTTAGCAAGGATCAGGAGAAAAGAATTTCTCAAATTTTATTGGGTCGCTATGAGATTACGCTGCATGCACTATTGAATAATCAATATCTCACTCAGCACTTTTGGGATTATCAACACAATAAGATTAGCCAAAGTGATTGTCGTGAAATGCTGAAGCAACAAAAAATAGAGGCTCAACAAGCGCTAGGACAGCAGGATATATTGAAGATGCTGTCAGAAGTTTTTAAGCGTTTCACTATTTTAAGGCAACAAATTCTGCAGGGTGGAGTGAGTTATGCCAGCGCCCTCAGTCGCAAGCAGATGCAGGAAAGTTGTAGTCTATTTTCAGCCTTGCTGAACACCTTTATCTATATATTGCTGGAACATGCAGCAGTAATGGATTCCGGCAAAGCCTACTATCCAGTGGTTCAAGTAAATTAGATGATCATTAGTTGGTTTTTACACGCGCATGATAAAACTGATCAATCAGGGCAAAGACGGTGGCAGCTAGTGCAAATATGAATCCAGTCAGGCAGCTCATGCTCCAGCCACCATGATGCCACGCGTATACTCCCGCTGCAGAGCCACAGGCACCTCCAATAAAATACAGGGTCATATAAATAGAGTTAATCCGGGATTTGGCATCCGGACGCAGGCGGAAAATTACATTCTGGTTACAGCTATGGGTAATCGCCAGTCCCAAATTAATTAGCGCATAACCTGCAATATAGCTAATCAACGATGTGCCACCAAAATAGAGAAACAGCCAGCTGCCTGCCAGAATTGAACAGCCAATCCAGCTCAGCAGTTTGATATAACCTCGGTCCGCCCATCTCCCAATTATTTGGGTTGATAATGCGCCAAAGACTCCCACTAAAGTGACTAATCCCACCATAACATCTGCCAGATGAAAGGGAGACTGTGTCAATAGCAGGGCAATGGTAGAAAACAGAATACTCATCGCAGCAAAGGCAAAAGCACCGGTAAGAGAACGAAATACCAGTCGTGGTTCTTGGGCCAACAGACTGCCCATAGAGTGGAAAATTCTGGCATAGCTGATTCTGAATTTTGGCAGCGTCGGTAGCTGCCCACGTAAATAGATTCCCAGGCACAGCATCGAGACTGAACTCAATGCATAGATGACTTTCCAGTGAAACAAGTCAGAGAGTAATCCGGCAATACTGGTCGACAGCAAAATCCCGACCAGTAAACCACTCATCAGAAAGCCAATCACTTCACCAGTTTTTTCCGGTTTAACGGTCATGGCCGCTAAAGGAATCAGCACCTGTGCCGCCACAGAAAATAAACCGGCGATAACCGTCCCTAACCAGAGCATGGGCAAATTGATTGCTGTGGCACAGATCATCAGTCCCAGCGCAGCCCCCCACATCAGGGCAGGAATCAGCTTGGTCTTATTCAACATGTCACCCAATGGCACGATGAACAGCAGGCCCAGTGCATAAGACACCTGAGCAAAGGTCACGGTCAGGGCGACTTGCGATTCAGGTACCTGATAATATTGCTGAATTGATGAAATCAGAGGCTGACAGTAATAATTCGCCCCAGCACATAGACCACATGCAATTGCCATCAGCCAGAGCAAAGGCTTATTTTGACTGATATCCAGTGCAGGATTCATGACAGCTACCTTATAAGAAGCAGAAGACTATTTTTGATAATGGCATCAAAAAGATGCAAAGATTGCAGGCACTATAGGTCAAAATAGCACATGATAAAAGTAGAAAAATACAACAGAAATTGAAGACAGATCTAGTTATTACCATCTCTGAATATCTTCAAAACCATAACTGATGCGTATTTAATCTTTTTTTTCTTACAAAGTATCTTAAGTTGTCGAAACGGCACTGAAGAAAAACATTGCAATTGAGTCAGAGATAAAACTGTATTCTATTGCACAAATATAGTGCAAATTTGACAATTTATGATGCTGAGCCAGTTTAAGGTATTAATATAATAAATGACTCAAAAATTATTTTTTAACGATTATTAGCGTAGTTTTAGACTTGAGTAGAATAACTCAAAAGAGCCAATTAAATGAAACATTAAACTCAACTGATTTAAAAATTTTATGATTAAAAAAGGAAAAAGTTATAGGAAAACATGGTTTTCAGGAGTTCCAAATGAATCAGTATAATTCAGTTAAATTTGTCAAAGAAGTCAAGGAATCAAAAAGTGCCCAATAAAAGTGCCTAAATTAGAGCATTTTGGCATGGCGGAAAAGGGAAGGAGTACAGCAAAAAAAATGGAACGACTGTCAGAATGATCAATGTAACAAAGTACAACAAAAATTAAGCTAAGAAAAAATGAACAAAAAAGGAAATATCCTTTAAGAGAATGAATATCGTTTATAAATTCAGCAGATCAAAAAATCAGGGCCTAACTTATAAATGATATATGACAACATCATTTTTATGAATCATCAGTTCAAAATATAGGTATTTATTAAATAAATATTGGGTAGTATTTTGGAATGGTTTGATTAGAATCCAAAAATTCAACAAAAACACATTCTGAGGGGAAACATCGTTTTTGCGATGTTTACTTAAGAAAAAATTAGCTTGAGGGACGCTCATGCAAATCGGAATTCCAGCCGAAACTGTCGTCGGTGAACATCGTGTCGCTGCGACACCTGAGACAGTAAAGAAATTGATCAGCGCTGGTCATAGCGTGATTATCGAACGTGGTGCAGGGGTAAAAGCTGCCTATATCGATAGCGCTTATGAACAGGTTGGTGCAAAAATTACGGATGATGCCTATACCGGTAGCCAGATGATTTTGAAAGTTCGTGCACCGAAGGGTGAAGAAATTCAAAAATTACCTGCGAATGCTACAGTTGTGGCGATGTTTGACCCATACCGCAATACCGAGCTTGACCATTTCGCGGCACAGAATGTGTCTGCATTTGCATTGGAACTTTTGCCACGCACCTTGTCTCGTGCGCAAAACATGGATGTCCTGTCTTCTCAGGCGAACCTGTCGGGTTATAAAGCAGTGCTTCTTGCTGCAGCAGAATACCAGCGCATGTTCCCGATGCTGATGACTGCGGCAGGGACGGTTAAACCGGCTCGTGTCGTGATCATGGGAGTAGGGGTTGCAGGTCTGCAAGCGATTGCAACTGCAAAACGTCTCGGTGCTGTTGTAGAAGCAACCGACTTGCGTCCTACAGCTAAAGACCAGGTTGAATCTTTGGGTGGTAAGTGGTTAGACGTACCAATGTCTGAAGAAGAACAGCAAAAAGCAGCTGATGCGGCTAAAAATGGTTATGGCTGGATGCCAGGTGAACAGTATATCAAGGATCAGGCGATCATCGTTGATAAAGCAGTTTCCAATGCGGATATTGTGATCACGACTGCACTATTGCCAGGTCGTGATGCGCCACGCTTAATCCGTACCGAGACCGTTGCCAAAATGAAACCAGGTTCAGTCATTTTAGATATGGCGGTTGAAACTGGCGGTAATGTAGAAGGCTCTCAATGCGGTGAAACGGTTGTGACTGAAAATGGCGTGAAGATTCTGGGTATTCCGAATATTCCTTCAACCTTGTCGACTGAAGCATCTGCACTGTATGCACGTAACGTTTTGAACTTCGTTGAAACTTTATTTGATAGCGAAAAGAATTTTGCCATCAATCCAGAAGAAGAAATTCAGAAAGCCCTACTCGTCACTCACGGCGGCCAAGTGCTGTTAAAGCGTGGTTAAGGAGAGTACTCATGGTTGAAACTATTACGATTTTTGTCCTTGCCATCTTTGTAGGTTACTACGTGGTATGGGGCGTGACTCCAGCTTTGCATACGCCGTTGATGGCGGTAACCAATGCACTTTCTTCAATCATTATCGTGGGTGCGATGATTCAGACTGTTGGTTTACCCATGGTCGGTGTTGAAGGCAGCGTAGACTTCCAGACCATTAACGTGGTGAGTGTACTTGGCGCAATTGCAGTATTCCTGGCGAGCATTAACATTTTCGGTGGCTTTGCCGTGACTGCACGTATGCTGGAAATGTTCAAACCAAAACAAAAGAAAAAAGAGGGCTAATTGATGGAATTCATTCGTGAATATGCAAATTGGTTCTATTTGGTTGGTGCCATTCTCTTTATCTTGACGCTACGTGGTTTGTCAGGTCCTAAAACAGCAATTGCAGGTAACCGCTACGGTATGCTTGCCATGGCGATTGCGGTATTGACGACTTTCTTTGTCGCAGAAAATCCGGTGATCTGGATGATCCTTGGTGCAATGGTGCTTGGTGCAATCGTAGGTATTGCCCGTGCGAAAACTGTACCTATGACTCAAATGCCTGAAACCGTCGCGCTGATGCACTCTCTGGTAGGTTTGTCCGCAGTTCTGATTGCTATTGCTGCGATTATCCATAACAACAAGTTAATCGAATTGGGTCCAGACCTTTTAGCTGCAAATGGGGTAACTTTCCATGAAATGAGCAAAGTGCATTTGTTCGAACTCTTCGTGGGGTGTTTCGTCGGTGCGATTACTTTTACTGCTTCTGTATTTGCTTACGGTAAACTGGCTGCGAAGAAATGGGCAAAAACCATTTCAGGTGCTTGGGTAAAACCAATTCAGGCATTGATCTTTATCGCAATGCTGGCAGCAGGGATTCACTTCTTCCTGACTGGTAACATGACATCCTTCTGGGCAATGACTGGTCTAGCACTGGTATTCGGTTGGGTATGGATTGCACCAGTCGGTGGCGGTGATATGCCAGTTGTGGTATCGCTCCTGAACTCTTTCTCTGGTTGGGCAGCTGCAGGTATCGGTTTTACTTTAGAAAACAACATGCTGATCGTTGCTGGTTCGCTGGTGGGTTCTTCAGGTGCAATTCTGTCTTATATCATGTGTAAAGCGATGAACCGTTCGATCATCAACGTTCTGTTCGGTGGTGCGATGGGTGGAACCGCAACAGCAACAGCGGGTGCAGGCGAGCAGGTACAACGTAATCATCGCTCAGGTTCTGCAGATGATGCTGGCTTCCTGATGTCGAATGCAGACAGTGTAGTCATTGTACCCGGTTATGGTATGGCGCAAGGCCGTGCACAGAATGCGGTGAAAGAGTTGGCGAACTTGTTAAAAGAGCAGGGTGTGACTGTACGTTTCGCGATTCACCCGGTTGCAGGTCGTATGCCTGGTCATATGAACGTATTGCTGGCTGAAGCTGACGTGCCATATGAAGACATTCTGGAAATGGATGAGATCAACTCTGACTTCCCGGCAACAGATGTAGTACTGGTAATCGGTGCGAATGACGTGGTTAACCCGGCGGCCAAAGACGATCCAAGCTCACCAATTTACGGTATGCCAATTCTGGAAGCGCACAAGGCACGTACGATTTTGGTGATCAAGCGTTCTATGGCAACAGGGTATGCTGGTTTGGACAATGACCTGTTCTATAACGATAAGACCATGATGATCTTTGGTGATGCCAAGAAAGTTGTGGAAGATATGACCAAAGCCATTAATGGTACGGGTCACTAATTCCTAAAATCTTCTTCCAGATCCTCTTTTGTAAAAGAAAGGTCGAGATGAATTAAAAGATTTAGAAAAAAACCACCTTCGGGTGGTTTTTTTATTTTTGCTCTTATTTCTTATGCACCACAATTGATTGATATTTCATTTCAGGTGGATATTTATCTTGTGAATTAGGAATTATTTATCTATGAAAATTTGATGGGTTCACCATTAAACTACTTCTTCAAATAATTTTAAAATTCATAAATTGTATGGCATTGTTCTTGCTATTTCCTCATTAAGAGCTAGGGGGATTACATGACAAAAATAAAATATTTAGGGTTATTACTGGGGTTGTTGAGTTTGCCTATCTATGCAGCTGAACCAGCAGAAATGGTAAAAAATATCCAGGAAATCCGGATATCGCTGGACAGTGTCTGGGTGGTGATGGGCGGTATTCTGGTGTTCTTCATGCAGGCGGGTTTTGCACTGATTGAGAGCGGCTCAGTCAGAAGTAAAAATAGCGTGAATGTTTTAATGAAAAATTATATGGATGCCTGTCTTGGAGGGCTGGTTTTCTGGCTGATAGGTTTTGGGCTTATGTTCGGGATTAATCATACCGGGTGGTTTGGTAGCTCACATTTTGCACCGGATAATTTAGATAGCTGGAGCTGGAATTTACTCTTCTTCCAAATGATGTTTGCCGCAACAGCAACCACCATTGCCAGTGGTGCCATGGCAGAGCGTATTCATTTTGTCGCCTATGTGGTGAGTGCCGCTTTTGTGAGTGGCTTAATTTATCCAGTTTTTGGCAGTTGGGCGTGGGGGAGTCTATTTGAGGGTGAAGGCTGGCTCAAAGCCATGGGCTTTATTGATTTTGCTGGTTCAACTGTAGTGCATTCGATTGGTGGCTGGGTTGCTTTGGCGGGCATTATTGTATTGGGTCCACGTATAGGGCGTTTTGGCCGTAATGGTCAAGTGCACTATTTACCCGGCCATAATCTGCCTTTAATTGCCTTGGGTGGTTTTATTTTGTGGTTAGCCTGGTTTGGCTTCAATGCCGCTTCTACAGTCAACGCCGATGTCAGCATCGGGCGGATTGCTTTAAATACCCATCTCGCAGCGTGTGCGGCGGCAGTGGCTTATATGCTATTTGCCCTGGTACGACGTAAAGCAATTTTAATAAGGACTACGATTAATGCTTCCTTAGGTGGGCTAGTGGGGATTACAGCGGGTTGCGCCACAATGAGTCCTATGTTTGCTGTTATAACCGGACTGGTAGCAGGGTTGCTGGTTAGTGTATTGCCAGCACTACTCGAGAAAATGCGTATTGATGATGTGGTGGATGCTGTCACTGTACATGGCTTTTGTGGTGCTTGGGGGACGCTAGCTGCGGGTATCTTTTATGAAAGTAAAATGTTTGATAGCAGCATTATTGCTGTTCAGGCAGTAGGCGTTGGTGCCGGATTTGCCTGGGGCTTCGGGGTGGCATTTATTGTATTTAAAGTGCTGCATATTATTTTAGGTGGTTTACGTGTGAGTGCACAGCACGAGCAGCGTGGTCTGGACTATACCGAGCATGCTGAACTGTCTTATCCAGAATTCCAGCGAGATGTAACTTTCGATACGGATCACATTACCAAACGACATTAATGGATAGGAGGGTATAACATGAATGCAGAAGTGCTCAATCTAGAACAGCGCCGCCAGGCTATTCAGCGTGGGCTACAGCATTATTTTCAAGGACCTCACCTAGAACAGATCGTAGGATATTGGGAACAGGAATATAGCGGGCAGCCTGCTTTTGTACTGAATCGCTTTCTTAGCGAGATTTGTACTACAGAAGAGCTTAAGCAGAACCGGAAAGATATGCTTAAACAGGTACTGCATGAACTGACCATTCTGGAAAAAAGTGAATGGATCGAGTCTGAAGATACAGAGGCAGTATCTCTTAATCAGAAGGCACAGTACCAGGCTTATATTGAGTTTGGAGAATCAGTTCTTGATCAGGTCAAGCTAGAAGATCAGCAAGACTTTTATAGGGAGCTGGCACAACAACTGGTACAAGACCGGATTTTGTTCCAGGAAACTATTCAGAAATTGCAGAAAAGTGCGGATTTGCTGAGCTATGTATCTTCAAAACTTTATGCACAAGCCATTACCAGTCTATATCAGGTATTCTGTGACTTCTATGGCCCACAACGTAGTGATCAGGTCTATGCTCAGGCCAAGAATTTGATCAAACAAAAATACCCAGAAGCTAATTTACAGCAACTCCTTTGAATCTTTTCGGTTAAAGTTTATTTTGAGCCAATAAAAAAAAGCGGCCTCCATGGGCCGCTTTTTTAAGAATCTGTTTTATGCCACTGAATCTGCAGGAGCATTGCTCCACAGGCTTTCTAGGTCATAGAATTTACGCGCTGTAGGAAGCATGCAGTGAACCACTACATATCCGAGGTCTAGGAGAATCCATTCAGCATCACGTTCGCCTTCGATGCCAAGTGGACGGAAGCCAGCTTTACGTGCTTCTTCAGCAACATTGTTGGCAAGAGATTTGATGTGACGGGTAGAGGTACCGCTGGCAATGACCATGGCATCAGCAACATTGCTCATACCGCTGACATCAAGCACAACAACTTCTTTGGCCTTTACATCTTCAAGTGCAGCATGCACAACTTTCAAGCAGTCTTGTACAGTCTGTAAGTGTGAATTCATAGTAAGATCGTGAGAATTAGAAGCGCTGGGCGATGGTTCTAAATTCATGGGGGATATAATTTCCTAACAATTATGCATGATCTAATATAGCGGTTTTGCCCCGAAATTTCAAATCAGCACATTGTTCGGTTTGTAATCAATCTGCAAAATATCGGGTCTTCCAGCCAAAAGACGCTGCTGAATGCTTCAGCGGGCGATATTCTGCTGCCACATAGCCTTGATATTGGCTATTCTCTAACCATTGAAAAATCTCGACATAATTAACAATAGCTGTACCAGGTTCATGTCGCCCTGGACAGTCTGCAAATTGAATGTGTCCAATTGTGTCAATATTCTCTTTTAAAGCTTCAAATACATCTTCACCCATCATCGCCATATGGTAACAGTCATATTGCATCTTTAAGGCTGGATGTTGGACTGCTTCGAGCATTTCCTGTGCTTGAGCTACATTTTGCACCAGGAAGCGTGGCATGTCGGTCCCATTGATCATCTCAAAGACTGGCTGAATACCATGATCTGCCAACATCGAACAGGCCATTTTCAGATTATCTGCCAATGTATTCAGGCAAGGTAACAGGTCACTATCCAGCGGCTGTTTACCTGCCAGAATATTGACGCTCGGTACTTTCAGTGCGGTTGCATATGTAATCGCTTGTTGCATCGCTTGATGAAATTCAATCTCCTTGCCGGGTATGCCAGCCAGTCCATGACCGCCTTGCATCAGGTCACCTGCTGGGACATTGATCAGGCATAAACTCAGCTGATGCGCTGTCAACTGTGCCTGAATCTGCTCGATAGTCAGTTCATAAGGAAACTGGATTTCTACATGGTCAAAACCATGCTCACGGGCAAGGGCAAAACGTTCCAGCAGGGGAACTTCCGTAAAAATCATGGAAAGGTTGACTGCGAATTTTAACATCTGAAGCTCCTTGCACTAAATATGGAAATAATCGTGAAAATGAAGTTATTGAACGTGCTGAATGACAGTCGCTAGATCCGTTTCGCTATAGCCATTCTCTTGATGAGCCTTGAGCTGAGATAAAGCTTGAGAAGCAACCGGAATATTTAGCGCATGTGCTGCTGCAAGCTGTACTGCATTATTGAGGTCTTTGGACAAGGTCTGAACTTTCCATTGCACCGGTTCAAAGGTCTGGGTGGCCATACGCGGTGCCAGAATCTGAAACGGTTTTGAATCCGCGAAACCACCGGCCAGCGCTGGGGCAAGCAGGGTGGTATCTACTCCAGCACGTCCAGCCAGTGCCACAGCTTCGGCAATCAGTGTACTGTTTGCCGCGACAATCAGCTGATTACAGATTTTCGTCGCTTGTCCTGTACCTGAGTCACCCATGCGAGTCACGCGATGGGAGAGGACTTGGTAAATTGCAGCTAAAGAAGAAATAATCTGTTCATCACCGCCGGCAAAGACCACGAGACTGCCTTGTTCAGCACCGGCAGTACCGCCAGAAACTGGGGAATCAATCCAGATCACCTGTTGGGCCTGCGCACGTTGTGCCAGTTCCAACGTCTGCTGCACAGATAAACTGGAGAAATCTACAATCACCTGTTGTGCAACCAGATAAGGCTCAATCTGTTCATACACTACTTTAACGGCTAAATCGTCCGCCAGACAGATGAGAACTACCGGATAATTTGCAATCTGCTCAAGCTGCAATAACTGTGCACCTTGAGCAATCAATGCATCACAAGCAGAAGCAGTACGGTTCCAGACAGCAACTTCAAAGCCTGCCTGAATCAGCCGACTGGCCATACGGCTACCCATCAGGCCTATACCGAGAAATGCGATTTTAGTGGTTTGATCAAACTGCATGATGCTATCCGATATCTACTGAGATGATCTTATGAATACTGGCGAGGCTGGAACTGGACTTCTGGATTCTTGTCTTTCTTGCGTGCCAACTGGCTGTTTTTGCCGAGGAGTAATTTTAACTGCCAGATTTTTTCCATACGTAAGGATTTGTTTGGTTGATGTTCCATGGCATCCAGCACATATTTAGACGCCATTAAAGCATCTGGAGAACGCTGCAACATTTCTTCAGCCAAGGCTTGTGCTTTTGCTAGAGGTTGCTCATCTACATGAGTGATCAGGCCGATCTGCTTGGCATAGTTACCGTCAAAAATACGCGCGGTCAGTGTCAGTTCTTTGGCTAGATCCAGACTGATTAAGCCTTTTAACGAACGGCTCAGACCCATATCTGGTACTAAGCCCCAACGGCTTTCCATAATTGACATTTGAGTCTGTGGATGAGCAATCCGAATATCTGCTGCCAGTGCCAGCTGCATGCCTGCACCAAAACAATAGCCTTCCAAAGCTGCAATCACGGGAACCGGTAATTCTTGCCAGATCAAAAATGCTTTCTGAAATAGACTCTGACCCGGACGCAGCAGTTCCCAGGCTGCATAGGCACGATTTTTTGGATTATTTAAATCAGCGAGATCAATCCCGGCACTAAAGACCTGTGCTTCACCTGTCAGAATGACACAGCGGATACTTTTATCCTTTTTGATCGTGTTGGCGGTTGCAACAAGTTCACGCAATAGCGCAAAACTCATGGCATTACGTTTGTCCGGACGGTTTAAACTCACCGTAGCAATTCCATTATTTTTTTCTAAACGAACCAGTGACATGGCTAAACCCTTCATTTTTATTGCCCTGAGCATAGCATGTGCGTTAGATCACGTGCATGACACTTAAGTCACGCTTTGTGATTGTTCTTAACTTGCGCATTAGATCATATGCTTATTTAGCACCTGTTGTGCAGCCTGTTCCACCTGGCCAATGCCTGCTTTAAGCTCATCGAGGCGTTTCATCACCTCCTGAACAAAGGCTTCATCAGCTTTGCGACGTTCTTTACGTAGGGTAGAAACAAACTGTTCAAAACTGCCTGTCAGCTGTTGCAGGTTCGGCGTACCCACATAACGTGTCGCGCCGTAGAGCCGATGCAGTACATGTTCCAGTTGTGGAAAATCTTCCAGTTCAATCAGCTGTTCTATTTCACTGAGTTCAGTTTCAAAACTGTCGACCAGCATTCTCAACAGATCTACGGCCAGATCTTCCTTATTGGCAGCCAGTTGCAGACTTTGCTGCCAGTCCAGAATATTGCTATCCAGAGCATCAATGACATTCGCACGTTCTAGCATGGGTGCCTTGCGGAAATTTTCCGTGGTCCATTGAGTCAGAATCTGGATGATCTGTTCAATCTGAATGGGCTTGGTGACATAATCATCCATGCCACCCTGTAGCAATTTATGCTTTTCATCAGACAGGGCATGTGCAGTCAGGGCAATAATTGGCAAACGTCGATGGTTTTCAAAGGTGGATTCCAGCGAGCGGATGGCACGGGTTGTATCCATGCCGGACATCACCGGCATCTGAATATCCATAAATACCAGATCAAATGGACTTAAACCTTCTTCATGACGTTGCTGGATAATATCAATCGCTTCCTGACCGCTAGTGGCCTTGGTCGTGGTGACATTCAGTTCACCCAGTAGCGCTTCCAGTACAATCAGGTTGGGTAAATGATCATCGACTGCCAATATATGCAGCCCTTGACCATTAAAGTCTTCATGAACCTCTTGATCGAATACGGGCTGGTTATTCAGGAGTTGAATCAGGGCACTACGGCTAAGTGGCTGGTATAGCGCACGGGCACGGTATTCATTCAGCATATTTGGATCAAGCTGCATCTGATAGCCATAGACTGCCAGATTGCCATGATAACGCGCACGAATTTCTTGTAGCAGGGCCTGACTGTCACCGCTATGATCAACGATTAGCCAGGTATTTTCAGTCGTAGTTTTTAGATGATTCAGACGGCTAAACAGATCCAGAATCGAAGCACACTCAGTATGCTTCACGTTATAGTTTTCCAGATAATGACGCAGTACATTCGCTGTTGCTGGATGTGCCAGATAAGAGACCACAGTCAGATTGCTAAAGTCTGGGTGTTCGATCACATCATCTTCATCGACCAGGAACTGGGCGGTAAACCAGAAGGTCGAACCTTTCTCGGTTGGGGCGCGTTCCTGGTTATCTTCAAAGCCGATCTGGCCATGCATCAGACTGACCAGCTGTTTGGAAATCGCCAGACCCAGTCCAGTGCCACCAAACTGACGTGTAACTGAGGTATCGCCTTGTGAGAAGGATTCAAACAGCTTCTTGCGGTCAGTGCCGCTGAGGCCGATACCACTATCCTGTACGCTAAAATGCAGCAGACATTGCCCGATATCATCGTGTTCCATTCGTACCCGCACGATGATTTCACCATCCGGCGTAAACTTGATCGCATTGGAAATCAAATTAGTCAGAATCTGCTTAAAGCGCAGTGCATCACCATTGACGCATTTTGGTACATTGTCGGCATAGTAGAAGGCCATATCAATATGCTTCTGCGCTGCCAGTGGCGAGAGCATGTCCATTACATCAAAAATCGCTTCTTCCAGATCAAACAGCGCCGTTTCAAGTTCTAGTTTACCGGCATCAATCTTGGAAAAATCTAGTACGTCATTGATCAGGGCCAGCAGATGCGCCGATGATTTGCGGATGGTTTGTAAATACAGACTCTGCTCATTACTTAAATTACCCTGACGCAGTAGCAAATGAATAAAGCCATCAATACTGTTTAATGGGGTGCGTAATTCATGTGAAATATTGGCTAAAAATACTGACTTGGCCTGATTGGCAGAAATCGCCTGGTCACGGGCCTGACGGTAGGTGATGTTCTGCACTTCGAGAGTGTCGAGGGTGCGGCGCAAGTCATCTTCGGTCTGTTCAGTATGTTCGCGCAGTTCCAGAAAACTGAAATGCAGCCGTTTTACCACATTGGCAATATCGCGCTGTAACAGGCGCAGTTCACCAGTACTGTTGATGACAATATGCTGATCCAAAGTATCCGCATTCAGGCGTTGTAACTGCATGCGGATTTCATACATTGGTGCAATCCAGCGGCGCGAGTAAAAATTTAGACACAATAAAAGTAGCAACAAGGTCAACAGGCCGGTGGCAATCAATACGATCATCACGCGGTAGCGAGCAATTTCGAGGGGTTGATTGTCCAGCTCAATCGCAAGCCAGCCCGGATTGCCCGTATTGTCATTAATGCGAACTGCAAAAATGTGATTATTCTGATTGATAATCGGGCCAACAAAACTAGCTTCCTGCTTCAACTTTGGCCAAGGTGCCTGGTCCTGAAAACCAATACCGAGGCGGTTTTTGCCTTGAGGATCCAGAATTGCAGCACGAATCAGATGCTTCTCATTGAGCATGTTTTGCATGGCATTGCGTGCCTGTTCATACTGCCAGGGGGAGTAATTGACAATATCCAGCGCAGATTCAGAAGTGGCCTGAAAACGGGTCAGAATGGCAATCGCCATCTGTTTTTGCTGGGCACGGGCTGCATTGGAGGTTTCTGTCAAAACTAGGGCTGCACCCACACAAGCCAAAATTGTAATTGGCACAAAGATCAGGGCAATCAACTGGCCGTAGGCATGATTTAAGTGTAGGCGTTTAAACAGCTTTTTATTGATATTTGACATGATTCAAGCAGTGTTTTCCTTATGCTCCGCATATTAGCACGCTTTAATTCTTCAGTTAAAATTTCATCAAGGTTTTTCGCAATATCAAATTAAACAGACTTTTTAAGAATAAATCTGGATATGAAAAATATTCAAATAGATAGCGTATAAAATGCTAAGAAATGAAAGCTTTTAAATCTGAAATTGACCTGAGAAATATTGAAATAACAGCGTTTAATTTACAAATAAGCTACTGACAGAAATAATGTTTTTTAATTTTTAGACCATGCTGCACGAGTTTTGATCGGTTTTCTGAAAAAGACTGGCTAAATGGGTGCAGGGAAATGCAAATTTTCATACAATAGCCGCACCTCGACATAGGTGCAAATAATGAGTAATACAACCCCTGATTTTCAAGCAGACGAATTTTTACTGGACTACTACGTAGGCAAAACGCCACTGGTACGTCTACAGCGTCTGGCAAATCACACTCAAGCGACAGTGTTAGCAAAGCTCGAAGGCAATAATCCTGCAGGTTCGGTGAAAGATCGTCCGGCCTATAACATGATCATGCAGGCGGAAAAGCGTGGTCAGATCAAGCCAGGTGACACCCTGATTGAGGCGACGAGTGGAAATACAGGGATTGCATTGGCGATGGTTGCGGCAATGCGCGGCTACAAAATGAAGCTGATCATGCCGAATAACATGAGTCAGGAACGTAAGGATGCCATGCGTGCTTACGGTGCCGAACTGATTGAAGTGACCAAAGAGCAAGGCATGGAGGGTGCACGTGATCTGGCACTGCAAATGCAAAACGAAGGCAAAGGCCTGGTCCTAAACCAGTTTGGTAATCCGGACAATGTTGAAGCGCATTATCTGACCACTGGTCCGGAAATTTGGCAGCAAACGGGTGGCAAGATCACTCACTTTGTCAGCTCGATGGGTACGACCGGTACTATTATGGGTGTATCTAAATACCTGAAAGAGATGAATCCGGATATTCAGATTGTGGGTTTACAACCTTCTGACGGTTCAAGTATTGCGGGGATCCGCCGCTGGCCAGAAGAGTATCTGCCAACCATTTTCGACCGTAGCCGTGTGGATCGTATTATCGATATTCCACAAATTGAAGCTGAAAAAACCATGCGCAAGCTGGCACAAAAAGAAGGGATCAGTGCTGGAACTTCTTCCGGAGGTGCAGTCTGGGCATCAATCAAGCTGGCAGAAGAAAATCCAGGTGCCGTAATCGTGTGCATTATTTGTGACCGTGGTGACCGTTATCTGTCTACAGGTTTATTCTCTGTACAAGATCCTGAATAATTCCTGAGTAATCAATTTATGCGCTTGCCTGTTTTAACGTTTGATATTGAAACCCAGACCGATCTTAAGTCAGGCGCACATCTGTTTGGCCTGGACCTGCCGGAACAAAGCCTGGATCAGGCCCTGACCAAACTGCGTCGTCAGGAATCGGGTTCTGATTTTCAGCGTCTGCCACTACATGAAATTGTCTGTATTTCCGGACTGTGGATTGATGAGCAGGGCATGAAACTGTTTTCCTTTAGTCGGGAACAGAATTCAGAAGCTGAAATTTTACGAAAATTTTTATCGATTTTCGATAAGCGTCATCCAACCCTAGTGAGTTGGAATGGTTCACAATTTGATTTGCCCGTGATTCTTTACCGGGCCATGTACCATGGCTTGTCTGCGCCAAGTCTGTTTGATCAGGGCGAAATTGATACGCAAAAGCGCTATAATAATTATCAGAACCGCTACCATCAGCGTCATGTCGATTTGATGGATGTGATGGCCATGTTTCATGCCCGTCATTTCCAGAAATTGGATGACGTGGCGCACTTGCTCGGTTATCCAGGCAAGCGTGGCGATGGTGGCTACCATGTGCCTGAATATGTGCGCAATCAGGAATGGGACAAGCTCACCAGCTATTGTGAAGGTGATGTCCTGAATACCTGGCTGGTCTATATTCGCTGGCAGTTGCTAAAGGGACAGTTATTGCTGCCTGATTATCAACATCTGGTACAAAGTACGATCCAGTATTTGCAAACGCAACCGCAGCATGCGGACTTTTTATCGGTCTGGCGTGAAACGTCGCGACGGACTGAATTTACTCAATTTGATTTTCCCATCTCCACACATTAGGTTTTCATGAAACATCGAGCTCAACCACGGCCCAAGCAGCAACCCGAATACATCTTCCAGGTTGAGTCACTATCGCACGAGGGGCGTGGCATTGCTCACTATGGTTCACATCCGGACCATCCAGCGGACAAGCACGGTAAAAAAGTTTTTATTCGTTATGCACTGCCCGGTGAAACAGTGCGTGCCCGAATCACCCGTGAAGTGAAAAAGCTGGAAGAAGCTGACTCGCTTGAATTGTTGAGTGAAGCCTCAGAAATTCGCATACAGCCCCCTTGTCCACATTTTGGAAGTTGTGGTGGCTGCAATATGCAGCATATCACTCCGGATGCACAGATTGAGCTCAAACAGAATGTGCTGAAATCGCATCTGCAACATTTTGCTGGAATTCAGCCAAATGAATGGCTGGCGCCATTGCGTTCACAGCGTGAAGATTACCGTCGTAAAGCCCGTATTGGCGTACGCTATTTACCTGGTAAAGACAAGCTGGTGGTGGGATTCCGTGAAAGCCAAAGTAACAAGCTGACTTCGATTGATCGCTGCATGATTCTGGATCGGGAGTTTGGCTCGGTTACACGTCTTAAACAATTGCTCCAAAGTCTAAATGGTAAGGCTGACGTTGGTCATATAGAATTGGCCATGGGTGATCAGGAAATCGCATTAGTAGTTCGTGAAACTGCACAATTACCTGAACAGGATGTCAACCAATTACGCGAATTTGCGTTACAGAAGGGGTGGCAGCTTTATATTCAGCCAGCAGGTCAAAACCAACTGACGCGTATTGATCAACCGCAATTGCCTGCGCGGCTGCATTACCGTCTGGATGATTTTGATGTTGAGTTTGGCTTTGATCCGCTAGATTTTACCCAGGTCAATTCCACAGTAAACCCGCAGATGATACGTCTGGCATGTGATTTGCTACGACTACAACCAGGAGAGCGTGTTCTGGATCTGTTTTGCGGATTAGGAAACTTTTCCTTGCCATTGGCGCGCTGTGTTGGTGCGAGTGGAAGCGTCGTAGGTGTTGAGGGTAGTGAAGAAATGGTGCAACGTGGTGCGGAAAATGCCAAAATAAATGGTATTGCACAACTTTCATTCCATTCGCAGGATTTAACCCAGGATTTTTCGCATCATTCTTGGGCAAATCAGGGTTTTGATGCATTACTAATTGATCCGCCTCGTTCCGGCGCAGAAGAAGTGATGCAATATATTCCTAAGTTTGGTGCAAAAAGAATCGTTTATGTATCATGTAACCCGGCAACTCTAGCCAGAGATGCCGGATTGCTGGTACAACAGGGGTATCGTCTGAGCAGGGCAGGTGTGATGGATATGTTCACACATACGGGCCATGTTGAGTCGATTGCCCTGTTCGAAAAAGAAAATTAAATAAACGATTAAAGAGATGATGTATATAAAAGTAGGAGAATGGTATGGTCACAGTACGTGAACAGCTGCCTGGGCGACTGAATGAGTTGTCACAGGAGGCGACTGTAGAACATGCCGATCAAGCCCTGCAGGATATGACCGAATGGTTAGATCGTGTACGCGGCATATTAGATGGGACCCCATTAAAACAGCTCGAAGAAGTCGCCCATCTTACTTTAGAAAATGAGTTAGAAACCACGGTTCAGCATCGCTCCAATACTTTCTATACCGGTATTGAGATGGCGGATATCCTTGCCCATTTGCATGTCGATGAAGACACTTTGTCTGCAGCCATGCTGTATCGTTCGGTACGTGAAGGTGTCACACCGCTTGCAGACGTACTGGAGAAATTCGGTGAGAGTGTACATGGCCTGGTGAAAGGCACTCTGTCGATGGGTAAGCTGTCCGAGCTGATTGAAAATAACAAACGTCTGGAAGACCATTTCAATAATAACCAGCGCGAGCATTTGACCGGCATTTACAAGATGCTGATCTCAGTCACCGAAGATGTCCGTGTGGTACTGATCAAGTTGGCCGAGCGTACCTATGCATTGCGTGAACTGGCGAAATCACCTCGAGACCGTCAGGAACGTGTTGCACGTGAAATTCTGACCATCTACTCGCCACTAGCCCATCGTCTTGGTATTGCCCAGTTGAAATGGGAGCTGGAAGATCTAGCCTTCCGTTATCTGGCACCAGAACGTTATAAAGAAATTGCTTCTTTACTGAATGAAAAGCGCTTGGAGCGTGAACATTATATTCAGTTTGTGATCGACAAGTTGCGTGGTGAACTGGCTGAGCATGGCATTGAGGCCGAAATTACCGGTCGGGTCAAACACATTTATTCGATTTATCGAAAAATGAAGAGTAAGGATCTGAGCTTCGATCAGCTCTATGATATCCGTGCTGTACGTGTCCTGGTAAATTCAGTACCTGAGTGTTATCACACTTTAGGTATCGTACATCAGATCTGGCGTCATATTCCGCACCAGTTTGACGACTATATTACCAATCCGAAAGCCAATGGTTATCGCTCACTGCATACTGCCGTAATTGCAGAAAACAAATCGCTTGAAGTGCAGATTCGTACCTATCACATGCACGAAGAGGCAGAGTTAGGAGTATGTTCACACTTTAACTATAAGGAAGGGGCAAAAACCACAGACCATTCCTTTAACCATCGTCTACATTCTTTACGTGCCGTATTGGAGCATTACCAGGAACGTAATGATGCCAGTGCACATAAAGATTCTGAGGCAGAAGTTGAGAATTTTGAACAGATTCAAGACTTTGAAGGCTTTGAGAAAATCTATGTGTTTAGCCGCGATGGAGATATTAAAGAATTGCCGCGTGGCTCAACAGTCTTGGATTTTGCCTATCATGTCCATACCGAAGTGGGTAACAAGTGCTATGCCGCACGAGTGAACCAGCGCTATGTGCCGCTGACTTATACTCTGAAAACCGGGGAACAGGTCGAGATTCTGACCAAAAAAGACCGTGAGCCAAACCGTGACTGGCTGGTGAACTCGCTTGGTTATATCAAGACTGCACGTGCACGTGACAAGTTACGTCACTGGTTCCGTCAGCAGGATCGCAGCAAGAATCTGGAAGTTGGCCGTGAGATTTTGAATAAAGAACTCTCACGTCTGGCAATTCACCCGAAATCGATCGACTTGGGCGATTATTGCAATCACTTTAATGTGAAGAGTGGCGAAGACATTCTGATTGGTATCGTAAATGGCGATATCAGCCTGCATGCGCTGATCAATCAGGTGAATCGCCATATGCACCTGGATCAGGATGAACCTGAACTGGTACTGAAGCCGGCGCTGAATCCACGTGCCAGTCATACTTTGTCTGCTCATGGTATTCTGATTGATGGCTTAGACAATGTTGAACTACATGTGGCGCAATGCTGTCAGCCTGTACATGGCGAGTCGATTGGGGGCTATATCACGCTCAATCGTGGAGTAAGCATCCATAAGGTGGCGTGTCCGGATTATGTGCGTATGATTTCGCAGGAACCAGAACGTGCCGTAGAAGCTGATTGGGAAATGCAGCCAACCCGTGGTCAGAGTGTCCAGATTGTAGTAGAAGCTTATGACCGCCGTGGCCTGCTCAAAGATCTGACGCAAGTGATCTTCTCTGATCAGATCAATATCCGTCAGGTAAATACCATTTCAGAAGCTGATGGTATTGCCAATATGAAACTATTGATCGAAGTCAAAGGTCTGGCCCAGCTGTCCAAACTGCTGGCTCGATTAGAACAGCAGCCAGGGATTATCAGTGCCCGTCGTTTGGTACAAGGTAATTAAATCTACTGATTAATTTGTCTAGAAAAGCCTGCCATTTATTGGTGGGCTTTTTTATTGTAAGGTGCTCAGTAGCACTTAATAAAAATGAAGTCACCCAATTGCGATGAGTACGACAGAACTATTTGAACGTAGACGGGAAAATCTGAGCAGGATCATTGATCAATGGATTGCCAGTCAGCGCTTTAAAACAGGCAAAGAGATCTGTGAATATTATGGCCTGTCTGCGACTTATGTCGCTCAGTTACTGAATAGCAAGCGCCAGATTGGAGAAAAGGCGGCTCGGGAACTGGAACAGCAACTCGGCTTGAAATCCATGAGTCTGGATCAGCAAGAGCTTCAGATAGAACAAGTAAAAAATACTCTGGTTCCTCATTTATATAGCATGCAGGCGGTGGAGCAGGAACTGTTTTGCTTAAAGCCTCTGAATGCTGTTCATTATGAAATAGAGCCTACTATTCAGTTGCAGGCGAATCACTATGCGATACAGATTAATGGTGAAGCCTATGCACCTACACTAAAATCGGGTTGGTGGTTGCTATGTGACCGTCAGCAGTCAGCTCAAACAGCTGATTGGCTTTGCATACAGTTCATCAATAAATTCTGTTTAATTTTAGAATTACAGCGAGAAACTGAGCAGGAGTTACAATGTCAAAGTCTGGATGGCAAACGTCAGGTTCGTTTTCAGAAACAGGACGTTCAGCAAGCTGAGGTAGTGATCGCCATCCTGCATCCAGAACAGATTCAACGGCGATAAAAAAGCCCATCTGTAGATGGGCTTTTCATATTTTAAAAGAAGGCTGAAATTATGGAATTTCGTTTTCTTCCTCAAACTCAGGTTTCACTTGCACAATGAAATCCTGACGGTTCAGGCCACGCCATAAAGCAAAGGCTGTACCGATATAGATGGATGAATAGGTACCTACAAAAACACCAACAAACATTGCGATCGAGAACCATTTCAAACCATCACCACCCATGATCATCATGGCTACGACTACCAGCAATAACGTCATAGAGGTATGAATGGTACGACGTAAAGTTTCAGTCAAGGCAATATTGATGATTTCCAATGGTTCAGCACCACGGATTTTACGGAAGTTTTCACGAATACGGTCAGAGACCACGATGTTATCGTTGAGTGAGAAGCCGATAATCGCCAACAACGCTGCCAGTACGGTCAGGTCGAATGGCCATTGCATCATGGCAAAGATACCCAGTGTCACCACGATATCGTGGAACAAGGACAGTACTGCACCAATCGCCAGCTTGAATTCAAAGCGGATGGTGACATAAACCAGCATCAGCAGCAGGGCAAGGGCAACCGCACCTGCAGAACGCACGTACAGCTCATTACCGACCTGACCACCAACCACATCAACTTTTGGTACTTCAGCTGCATTACCTGGCAGCTGAACTGCTGTGGTAATGGCTTTGGTCAAGTCTTCTGCTTCAACATCTTCCTGAACAGGCATACGCACCATCAGGTCACGATCTGACCCTAAGGTTTGTACCACAGCATCATTAAAACCAGCTTCACTCAATGCCTGAGTAACTGATTCTGGCTGAACCGGATTAGTATAGTTCAGCTCTGCTGCCACACCACCAGTAAAGTCCAGACCCAGGTTCAAGCCTTTAGTGGCAATAAAGAAGATGCTGGCAACCGTTAATAAAATTGAAAACAATGCCGCAGGCAAAGCAATTTTCATAAACGGGATAACACGTTCGTGATCCGGGCGGCCGTATTGTTTTGAATTAGGTTGAGTATTCTCAGTCATCAGTGATCTCCTTAAATGCTCAACTTTTTCAAGTTACGTTTTTTGCCATAGATGATCTGTACAATCGCACGAGTTACAGTAATTGCTGTAAACATCGAGCAGACAATACCAATCATCAGGGTCACGGCAAAGCCTTTGATCGGGCCGGTACCAATCGCGAACAGAATGAACGCCACCAGGAAGGTAGTTAAGTTCGAGTCGAAAATGGTGTTATAGGCTCGGTCATAACCGGCCACAATCGCCTGTTTCGGCGAAGCGCCCCATTTCATTTCTTCCCGTATTCGTTCACAGATCAGGACGTTGGCATCGACCGCCATACCAATGGTAATCACGATACCGGCAATACCTGGAAGGGTAAGCGAAGCACCAATCCATGACATGACTGTCAGGATCATCGCCAGGTTAAATACCAGCGCAAAGTTGGCAATCACACCAAACAGACGGAAGAACACGACCATCCAGATCGCCACCAAGATAAAGCCGATTTGGGTAGACAATACACCTTTATCAATGTTTTCCTGACCCAGACTTGGACCAATCACACGTTCTTCAACAAAGTACATTGGCGCGGCCAGTGCACCGGCACGTAACATCAAGGCAAGTTCAGATGCTTCCTGTGGAGAATCCAGACCGGTAATACGGAACTGAGAGCCCAATACCGCCTGAATGGTTGCCGCGTTAATTACCACAGATTCGGTATATGGCGTACGAACTTCAGTTTGCTGACCTGTTGCAGGATCTTCAACATAGCTGATCTTCTGCTTGTTCTCGATGAACAGTACAGCCATACGTTTGCCAACGGCATTACGTGTGGCATCCGACATGAGCTTACCGCCCGCAGCATCGAGGGTAATGTTCACCTCAGCACCACCAGTGTCCTGGCTAAAGCCACTTGAGGCATTTTGAACACGTTCACCCGTCAGAATACGGGTACGGTTCAGCAATAACTGACGACCGCTGTCCAGAGATTCATAAGCAAATGCTTCAGTACCAGGGGGCAATGTACCTGCTGCCTGACCCGTATATGGATCGATATATTGATCGTTCAGATCTGAGACCAGACGGAACTCGAGGTTTGCAGTACGGCCAAGGACACGTTTTGCCTCAGCAGTATCCTGAACACCAGGAAGTTCAACCACAATACGGTTGCTGCCCTGAGTTTGTACCAGTGCTTCAGCCACACCTAGCTCGTTAATACGGTTACGTAGTGTGGTTAAGTTCTGGTTGACTGCATAGCTTTCAATTTCCTGCTTACGCACATCGGTATAGTTCAGGCGCAGGGTAGATCCGGTATCCGTCGCTACAGCCTGCTGGGTGAACTCATTGTCATTACGGCGCAGAAAGTCCATTACCGCAGAACGATCATCATTATTGGCAAACTGCATGGTAATGGTGTTGTTGCTAAGGGTCAGGCTGTTGAATTTCAGATTGTTATCACGTAATTGACGACGCAGGTCAGTTGCCGATGTTTCCATACGCTGCGCAATCGCCTTGTCCATATCCACTTCTAGCAGGAAGTGAACACCACCACGTAAATCCAGGCCCAGCTTCATTGGCTTGGCGCCAATTTTTTGCAGCCATTCTGGTGTTGTTGGTGCAAGGTTCAATGCTACAACATAATCATCGCCCAGGCCGCGACGCAGTGCTTCCTTGGCTTTGAGCTGTGCTTCGCTAGAATCAACACGAAGTAAGGCCGCATTGTTGCTGAAGCTGTTGTCATGAGTTGCAATATTTTCAGTTTTTAATAATTGCTCTGCTCTTTGTACGATGCCCGCATCGATCTGAGTGCCGGCTTTGGCACCCGAAATCTGTACGGCAGGTTCATCTGGATACAAACTAGGCAGGGCATATAATGTACTGATCGCCAGGACAACCAGGATCAGTACATATTTCCATGCTGGGTAACGCATTTGTTTTCTTCTTAAAATTAAAAAGTCGTGCAGGGAGCACGACTTCTTTTGATTAAATGTTATTTAAAGTGCCTTCAGGAAGTACTGAGACCACGCTCGCACGCTGAACTTTTACTTCTACGCCACGGTTGAGTTCAACCACAGCAAAGTCACCTTCAATTTTTGTGATTCTGCCCATTAAGCCGCCTGCAAATACCACTTCGCTACCAACACCCAGACTTTCAATCAGTGCACGATGTTCTTTGGCACGTTTAGATTGAGGACGCCAGATCAGGAAATAGAAGATTGCTACGAATACCGCAATCATCAAAAGGTTCGCCATCAGGCTTGGTTGTTGTGCAGCTTCACCTGCAGCGTGAGCAGTCGAAATAAATAGGCTCATTTACATTTTCCTAAACTAAAAATGGTTAATTAACTGAATGATAATAAATTGACTTGTTCTGCAATTTACCTTGTCTTTTTCTTTAGCGCAAATACTGAAAGATTAATCTTCAGGACAAGGCGGCACTTGCATGCCACGGCGGGCATAAAAGTCCTCAACAAATTGCTCGAATGTGCCTTGATCCAGTGCTTCGCGCATCGCTTCAGTCAGGCGCAGGTAATAGCGCAAGTTATGAATCGTACCCAGCATAGAACCTAGCATTTCACCGCATTTCTCCAGGTGAAACAGGTAGGCACGGCTAAAGTTTTGGCAAGTGTAGCAATCGCAGGCTGGATCAAGCGGACTTTGGTCATGACGGTATTTCGCGTTACGGATACGTACTAAACCGCCGGTCACAAAATAATGACCGTTACGTGCATTTCGGGTTGGCATTACGCAGTCGAACATGTCGACACCACGGCGTACTGCTTCCACGATATCTTCCGGTTTGCCGACACCCATCAGGTAACGTGGTTTGTCTTCCGGCATTTTCTCTGGAAGATAATCCAGCACCTTGATCATTTCTTCTTTCGGTTCACCAACAGACAGACCACCAATGGCATAACCATCAAAGCCAATTTCAAGCAGGCCTTTTAAGGATTCATCACGCAAATCTTCGTACATACCGCCTTGAATAATCCCGAACAGGGCATTGCGGTTTTTCAGTACGTCGTGATGTTGAGTCTTACAGCGTTTGGCCCAACGTAAAGACAGTTGCAGCGATTTCTGTGCTTCTTCATGCGTTGCCGGATAAGGCGTACATTCGTCAAAAATCATCACGATGTCAGAGTTCAGGGTGTGCTGAATGTCCATCGAGATTTCAGGAGACAGGAATACTTTGGAACCATCAATCGGCGAGCGGAAGGTCACGCCTTCTTCCTTGATTTTACGCATCGCACCGAGGCTGAACACCTGGAAGCCACCAGAATCGGTCAGGATCGGGTTGTTCCATTTCATGAACTGATGCAGACCACCATGTTCACGGATGACGTCCAGACCTGGACGCAGGTACAGATGGAAGGTATTGCCCAGAATTACCTGAGACTTAATTTCTTTAATGTCACGAGGCAACATGCCTTTTACCGTGCCATAAGTCCCCACCGGCATGAACATTGGGGTTTCAACCACGCCATGCTCAAGCGTTAAACGGCCACGACGGGCACGGCCCGACTGCGCTAATTTTTCAAACTTCATAGGAGTTCCAAATCAAGGCGAAAAAACAGTTCGCTGATTGTTAATGCTAAAACCGGCTATTTTCCTTGATTCTGACCGTAAACACCAGCGCTCCATCCAGTCCGGGCTGTTTTATTTATGTTGCCTGTATGAATAAAAAATGAAGAATAAGCTTGTGATCTAACGTTCAAACTGGCTGATGTGCTCCTGAATTTCCGCTTGTGTCATGGCACAACTGCCATCAATTTCAGTTGCCATCGCTGCGATATGCTGGATCAGTTTCTGGATATAAAAATTGGCATCGACAAAATGCGGTTCCAGGGTCAGTAAATAGGCCTGATGGGCAACATGTAAATAATCATAAGCTTCTAACTTGACCAGCTGCGCCAGATCAATCAGCAGATCTTTATCGTTCTGGTTTAGCTTAAATGACTTTGACATGGCAGGTTGATTGGCAGGCTGTTTGCTGAACAGAAACTGTTGTCTTAATGGACTTTCCTGATTTAGAGAAATAGCCGATTGGAATTCTATTTGTGGCTGTGTTGGCATATGGATAAAAAACACAATCCGGTTTAAGTCCAAGCCATAATCCTGTTCTAAAGCATCACGTGCCTGTTGAAAGAGCTTTAACAGTACATCCAGCGTATTGGCCTGATCGGTCTTGCTATGTTCCAGCAAAGGGTTGCCGAAACTATGCTGGTTCTTGAAATAGCTGTCCAGCAGTGCACGAAACTGCGTCATACCGTTATTAGAACTGTGGACGGTACGGTAACGCCATTTCGCTGCATTCCAGCGTTCAGTTTCAGGCAGATACTGTGCACGATCTTCCTGATCATTAAAAATACTACGTTCGGTTGATATGGCGAGGTAATCCACTCGCAGAAACTCGTCAAAGACCAGGCTACAGGCATATATTCCGTCGTCACTATAATGATCATAGAGTTGATAAAACTCCTTGATCAGGACTTCCTTTAAGGTATCGAGATGATCCAGCATAGTTTTAATTCTTTATTTTTATTTTGAAGCAAAGTGCCTTAGCTGGAATCTCCTGATTCATCGCTAAGGCAGTTGGATATTTCTTATCATCGCATAAATATACGTCAGGGTTTAAAAATTCGGACGATAGTCAAAACTTTGGGTCACGGCCTGATCGCGGAAGGGACGCACAGCTTTCTTTTGTAGCAGCATGTTATTGACTATATTATGCGGGAAAACCTGAATCTGGTTATTGAACAGTTCAACATTACGATTATAGATACTGATTGCGGCACCGACATTTTCATTCTGTTCTTCAATTTCATTCATCATTTTCAGATAAATTTCATTGGCTTTCAATTCAGGATAGTTTTCGATCACCACATTCAGATTATGCATCAGCTCCCGGTTCAGGCTTTCAATGCGCTGTAACTGCCCAATATCGGCATCTTTAATATTCAGGTTCATGATGTTCTGACGCAGTTCAGTCACTTTCTCCAGCGTGCCTTTTTCGAAACTGGAATACTGCTCGACCAAAGGTTGCAGGCCATCCAGAATTTTCAGTTTCTGCCGTTCATAGCTGGCAACATCAGACCATGCACGAATTGTGGCATTATGATAACGTACGATACTGTTGCGGATCATGATGATGGCAACAATCACCAGAATCGGGATAATGACAAAAACAACAAATCCCATAAAAGCAGTCCCCAGAGAAAATAATTATTTTAAAAACTGAATCAGGTCAGTTTGCAGCTTTTCCAGTTCTACTAATTTAAACGTTCTCAGATGTCCACGCAATGCAGAAATATCTTGGATATTTTGCTTGCGTTCAGGCGCATTAAAAATGTCATGTGGCCCTAAATAGCACAGCACACGTTGTTGGGGATGAAAAATAAGATCGCCTTCACGGTATTGGAAAAATTGACTTAATCGGAGCACAAAACCCGGGCTAAGCTGTTTTGCCATTTGCATGGGATCTGTGCCATAAAATTTTAAACGCTGATTGGTGCGTATATCACTGCTATGCCAAGGATGGCGATAAGGTGAGGGGAATGGACGTCTTGATGTGCTAATGGCAAGCCCTTGCACAGAGACATCAAAGACAAATGCACCCCACAAATTTTTATGTTGTTCAATGAGTTTGACGGTATTGCCATTTTTGTCGATGGTTTTAATTTCATCTACATAGTGGTATTCAAACAACAAGACTTGGTGTTCTTGTTCATTTTCATCTAACCATGTGGTGCTGGCATAACGTGAGATGTCATTGCGTAATGAGCCACGTTCAAATACAGGAAAAAGGCGTTTTAAATTGCCAATAAATTGCCGAGGATTAAGTGGCATTGAAATATGTTGTGGCTGTTGTTGAAAGTGGAGATGATATTTATGTGTCAGCACACGTTCTTCTAAATATTCAATCACATCATTGATGGAGCGCTCTTGCTCATAAATCAGATAGGCCCAAAACAACATGCCAAAACCCAAGGCAAAATTGCATTGCAGCCAGAAATTGTGCGGTGCAATGATAAGGCTGAATACTTGCATCAAGCCAAAGAGTGCCAAAAACCACGGCAGGGTGTTTTCAAACTTTAGAGAAATTGAACCTTGCCATGGATGCAAGCCATTAAGAATGTCCTGATGGCTTTTGGCATCACTCGATAAGTGCCACAGCCGATCGATATTTTTAAACACCACTTCATTTTTCTTACGACGAATATGAATGGAGCGTTGCACTGCATCGATCGGCATAGATGGGTCCTGTAATTATTTAGCCTGATCAATCAGCATGGCATCACCATAGCTGAAGAAGCGGTATTTGCTTTCTACGGCATGCTTATAGGCATTTAGAATATTGTCACGATTTGACAACGCTGAGACCAGCATCAGTAGGGTAGATTCAGGCAAATGGAAGTTGGTAATCAGACGATCGACCACTTTAAACTCATATCCAGGATAGATGAAGATTTGGGTGTCACCAGTCCAGCCTTTGAGTTCACCGCCATTGGCCTGTGCCGCACTTTCAGTCGCGCGAGTCGCTGTTGTGCCGACAGCAATGACTTTATTGCCACGTTCTTTGGTGGCTTTAATCAGGGCCATGGATTCATCAGAGACCTGACACCATTCACTGTGCATGATGTGGTTTTCAATATTGTCGGTACGAACCGGCAAGAACGTACCTGCACCCACATGCAGGGTCACAAACGTTTTTTGAATGCCTTTTTCTTCCAGCTTTTTCAATAAATCTTCGTCAAAGTGCAATGATGCGGTCGGGGCGGCAACGCTGGCAATTTTAGTCGGGTCGTTAAAGACAGTCTGATAGCGTTCTGTATCAATCGCCTCTGCTTCACGGTTAAAGTAAGGTGGAATAGGCAGGGCGCCGTATTGATCCAGGACATCTAAAATCGGCTGGGAGAATTCCACAACAAACAGATTCTCATGACGGCCTTGAACAGTCACTTTAACGACATCTGGGCCAATAAACAGTTCAGCACCGGCTTTCGGTGTATTGCTGGCTTTAATGTGACAGTGCGCGATGAACTGATCCATCATGCGTTCAACCAGAACTTCAACTGCACCACCTGAAGCACGTTTACCTTTCAGGCGTGCTTTCATCACTTTAGTATCGTTTAGTACCAATAAATCACCTTCATTCAATAAATCCAGAATGTCGGTAAATTGGTGGTCATGATATTGACCTTCAGCATCGAGGTGTAAAAGGCGGGAAGCACTACGTTGTTCAAGCGGATAGCGAGCAATCAGCTCATCTGGGAGATCAAAGCTAAAATCAGAAAGTTGCATGACAAGTTACGGTAATAAAAACTGGGCTTAGTATAAACTTTTTTCTTTTTCAGGGAGGAAATTGCAGCTTTATAGATCAAAAAAATGAGTTTTGTTTTAAAATTAAACAAATGCAGAGAATCTGCGTTGACATCTGATCGAAACCGGGTAATATACCTTTCATCCACTCCCGAGGTGGTGAAATTGGTAGACGCGGTGGACTCAAAATCCACTGTCAGCGATGACGTGTCGGTTCGAGTCCGACCCTCGGGACCAAAATTCTAAAGAGCCCTAAGCATATTCAGTCTTGGGGTTTTTTATTGCCTGATATTTAATTTAACTATTTTAATTCCTTTAATTTCAGTAACTAAAGTGTTAAATGAATTCTTTGCTATAAAAAAATCCCTCTAAATTTAGAGGGATTTTTTTATTTCAAAAGCTTTAGGGTGCAGGATTTGGTGGAACCAGTTTATCCAAATCTTTATCGGACATCTGGTCGAGTTCAGCAATATCGGTTTTGATTTTCCATTGAGATTCATCATCCACCGGATTCGGCAGGCGTGCTTCTAACCAGTCACATACCACATCCGGCGGGAAATCTGTATGATTGCATTGAATCACCCAGCACAGGAAATCCTTCGCTTCACCATTCATATACGGAGGAGGGGATACCGGTAAAAACTGCGTTGGCAGGCGTTCATTCTTAGAAATATAATTCAGAACATGACCGAGTTCCTGTACAGTTTGCCAAGCCAGCGGATGGTCTACATCAATACGAAACTTGAACCACCATGCCTGCTTGCCATCAGATCCATAGCTATCAATCAGGTTTTTTTGAACACTTGGGACTTTACAGAAATATTCATATAAACGATCAAAACTTAAATCGGACACGATGTTGGACTCAAAATTCGGAAAATCAAAGTTTAGCACAAAGCATGCACGCAGCACCTGAGCCGCAGCACAAATGTCTTTTCACTATCGGCTGTAAAACCTTGTGGTATAACTGGATAAATTCATATTTCCTCCGTAAATTCTGTATAAAATATAGGCAAACCTATCAAAGGAAGTTCCTATGAAAATCATCTTGTCCAGCGCCTGTCTAGCTGCACTATTATTTGGAGCTTCTGTCCCAGCTGTAGCAGGAAATAACTGGGCCGGCTATACCAGCAAAGAGACTTATAAACGCCCGCAGCACCCACGCCCACCACAGCAGCATTATCCGCAGCGTCCGCGACCGCCTGCACATCATTATCCGAATCAGTGGGGCCATCCACCGATTCAAAATGGGGTGAGTATTCGTTATCAGGCACCGACCACTGTTTATCAAAACTCGACCAGCTATAGCTGGGTAAATGGCGATCCGAACGTGGCACATATTGAAAGCTCACGTTATGTACTGATCAATGACTGGCGCCGTTTGGGTCTGCCTGATCCGCCTACTGGAATGCACTGGATCTATGAAAATGGACGTTATGTGTTGGTGAATAATCGTTAAACCGCCCTGAATGAAGAGATACTGCGGTTATGCGTCAATAACTCAAAAAAACAAAATAATTTCCTCACCGGTGAGGAGAGGGCTAGGGAGAGGTGATCTGGAATAATATGTTTCTCAAATTCTAAATGAAATTGACACGTATACATTAAGTCCCTCTCTCTAACTCTCTCCCAAAGGAAGAGAGGATTCTTCAATACAGTTATGAATAAAACATTTTATGCCAACTCATCATCTTCAGGGCGAGGGGTCTTGCCTTGAGGAACTGGTTTTTCAGTATGTTTGTCTCGGATAATTGATGGATAGTTCCAGGATGCATAACGCACAATTAAAATGGCGAAAGCCAAAATGAGGATAGAACCCGTAATAATCACTTGATCCATACTGGCTTTATGCGTGTGTTGAATATCAGAAATCAAGAGACGTGTCAGCGCAGTAATCGCAATGTAGATCAGGAATCGAACTGGCATATGATTGGTTTTAAAATAAATACCCACCATCGCGCCTAATTCCAGATAAATAAATAACAGCAGAATGTCATCAATACTGGCAAATTTTTTGACTGTCAAAATGTCGATGACGGTATGACCGGCAGACCAGATCACCATACAGCCAATAATGAACAGGGCGAGATAATGAAAACTTTCTACGGCAAGATTACCGCCGCGGTCGAGGAGGGCTTCTATTTTCTTGGCTTTGGAATTAGGTTTCATCACTATGTCCTCCTGATTAAAAATAAATGATTTATAAATCTTAGGAAATTTTCTGCAAATTTCATGCAAAGAAAATGAAAATATGGAAAATAAAAATGTAAAAAGATGAAAAAGTGTACTTTTTTCATACCAAATTGCTATATTGTAGAAGTTATACATCGAATAATGAGGGAGAAAAAAGATGTTAGAAAAAATCCAAAATAAGATTAATCAATTAGAAACAGGCAAAAAATTAATTCTGGGTACAGGGATTAAAAGTGATGACATGCAGAAAGTATTAGAGTTGTGTGAATCTTTGCAGTCTGAAGGGGAAATCCGAATTGTGAACAAGCATCTGAATCCTAAGGTGGCCAATCAGCCAGATACGATTCTGATCGAAAAAGTTTAAAAGCATAATAAAAAAACGCCTGCAATTGCAGGCGTTTTTTATGGCTTAAATATTTTAAGACTGAGTTGTGAAGTATTCTTCAGAGAACTGTGTTAATGCTTCTGAACCTGCTTTGACTTTAGTAATACGCAGTGCCAGTTCAGGCAGAATGCGTTGTACGAAATAACGAGCAAGACCCAGTTTGTTCTGATAGAACTCACCTTGTTTATCTTTCGCAGCATGGGCAATGCGCGCGAACATATAAGAGAAGCTCAACAGGCCTACTGCATGCAGGTAATCTACTGCTGCACCATTCGCATATTCTGGATTTTCTTTCGCAGCTTCAATAATATGCTGGGTTACTGCTTCAACTTCTGCAGCCGCATCAAGGGTCGCATCTTTAATGAAGTTCAGGTCAGCATCCAGTGCATTGGTAAAATCACGGATTTCCTGAATGTATTCAGCAATAAATTCACCATTACATTTAATGGTCTTACGGCCAATCAAGTCTTGTGATTGAACACCGTTAGTTCCTTCGTAAATCTGTGAAATACGTAAATCACGGATACACTGTTCCATACCCCATTCACGAATATAACCATGACCACCGAAGACCATTTGTGCATCAAGTGTTGCATTGAAGGCTGTATCAGTCAGATACGCTTTCGCGATCGGTGTTAACAGTGCAACACGATCATTGGCTTTCTTGATTGCTTCTGCATCAGTCGAGAACTTGGTGATGTCAAGCTGTTGACCAACGTACACAGCGAATGCACGAGAGGCTTCATTGTTTGCACGCACATTTAAAAGCATACGACGGACATCGCCATGTACTAGAATGCTGTCTGCTGGTTTGTTTGGAGACTGAACGCCAGAAGCACTACGGCCTTGCAGACGATCTGTCGCATATTGTGCCGCATTTTGGTAAGCGAATTCAGAAGCGCCTAGGCCCTGGATACCCATAGACAGACGTTCATAGTTCATCATTACGAACATGGCTGCCAGACCTTCGTTTTCTTTACCTACCAGATAACCTTTGGCACCGTCGAAGTTCATGACACAAGTGGCAGATGCTTTGATCCCCATTTTGTGTTCAATCGAACCTGGACCTACCGGATTACGTTCGCCCATCGAACCATCTTCATTCACAAGGAATTTAGGCACGATGAACAGGGAAATACCGCGAGAGCCCGCAGGCGCATCCGGTGTTTTTGCCAATACCAGGTGAATAATGTTTTCAGCCAGGTCGTGGTCACCACCAGTAATGAAGATTTTGGTACCGGTAATGCTGTAAGTACCATCACCATTGCGTTCAGCTTTGGTTTTGATGATACCGAGGTCAGTACCCGCATGTGGTTCGGTTAGACACATGGTACCTGACCATTCGCCAGAATAGATTTTTGGTAGGTAAGTTTCTTTTTGCGCTTGAGAACCATAGCTGTTCAATGCCATACCCGCACCGACAGACAGCAATGGATACAGCATGAAAGAGGGGTTAGTAGCGAAAAGCATTTCATCTGACAGAACGGTCAGCATTTTTGGCATTTCCTGACCGCCCCATTCAGCATCAGCACCAAGGCCAATCCAGCCGCCTTCAGCATATTGTTTGAATGCTTCTTTAAAGCCTACAGGTGTGGTCACAGCGCCATTTTCATATTTCGCGCCTTCTTCATCACCGGTACGGTTCAATGGAAGGGTGACGTTCTGCGCAAATTTAGCCATTTCTTCAAGAATTGCTTCTGCTGTTGCAGCGTCTAAATGGGCTAAATTTTCATTGGCTTGCCAGAATTGTTCAGCATTGAATACATCGTTCAGGATGAATTTCATATCGGCAAGTGGCGCGTTATAAATTGGCATAGTGGGTCACCTGTTTCTTGTTTGAATCGATTGATTTTGAGTCAGTCTAATGCATTAAAAATCTTATTATTAGACGACTAAAGGTTAATTCTGTAACGCTTTATAAAGAAAAAGGACGCTTTAAAAGTAACCGTCCTTTTCCTTGTTTCTGCATTTAAAATTGCATCAGCTTAGAATGCGAAATGTTCCGCATCCAGGCTCATTAACGGCTCTACACCAGTCGCAATCACGTCAACATGCGAGCGTACACGTGGCAGGATCTTCTTGAAGTAGAAGCGTGCAGTGGTTACTTTGGCATTGTAGAAGTCGACATCGGTAGTACCCGCAGCCAAGGCTTCTTGTGCAACCAGTGCCATACGAGCCCATAGGTAAGCAAGCGTTACATAGCCAGAGAAATACATGTAATCAACTGCCGCAGCACCGACTTCTTCAGGGTTTTGCATTGCACGCATACCAATTTGCATGGTCAAATCGCCCCATTCTTTGTTCAGCGCTGCAAGCGGTTCAACAAATTCTTGCATTGCTGCGTTGTCTTTGTTGGCTTCTGCGAATTTGTGAATGATCTTGGTGAAGTCTTTCAGCATCGCGCCTTGCGTACCCAGAACCTTACGACCTAACAAGTCAAGTGCTTGGATTTCAGTAGTACCTTCGTATAAGCAAGCAATACGTGTATCACGTACGATTTGCTCCATACCGTGCTCGGAAATAAAGCCGTGACCACCAAACACCTGTACACCGTGTTTTGCAGCTTCTGAACCGGTTTCGGTCAGGAAGGCTTTGGCAATTGGCGTCAATAAAGACAAGATGTTGTCAGAGAATTTACGATCTTCTTCAGTTGCACCTTGTTCAACGATATCTGCGTGTAGACTCAACAGATGCACTAGTGCGCGACCACCTTCTGCAAATGCTTTCTGCGTCAACAGCATGTTACGTACCGCAGGATGCACAATGATTGGATCTGCTTCTTTTTCAGGGGCTTTCGGGCCAGAAAGTGAACGCATTGCCACACGGTCTTTGGCATAAGCCAATGCACCTTGGAAAGAACCTTCAGATGCTGCAAGACCTTGAACGGCTGTACCAATACGCGCAGTGTTCATGAACGTGAACATGCAGTTTAGACCACGGTTTTCAGGGCCAATCAAGAAACCTTTCGCGTTATCAAAGTTGATCACACAAGTTGCGTTACCATGAATCCCCATTTTGTGTTCGATTGAACCGCAACGAACTGCGTTACGCTCCCCTAAAGAGCCATCTGCATTTACATTGAACTTTGGTACGATAAATAAAGAAATACCCTTAGTACCTTTAGGTGCGCCTGGTAAACGTGCCAATACGATGTGCACGATATTCTCTGCCATGTCATGTTCACCAGCAGAGATAAAGATTTTCTCGCCAGAAATTGCATAGCTACCGTCTGCTTGTGGTTCAGCTTTAGTACGGATAATACCTAAGTCAGAACCTGCATGAGATTCGGTTAAACACATGGTTCCGGTCCAGACACCTGATACCAGATTTGGCAGATAGGTATCTTTTTGTTCTTGAGAACCGTGGTGCTCAAGGGTACGTACCGCACCGTGAGATAGACCTGGGTACATGCCCCATGCCCAGTTTGCTGTACCTACCATTTCTGAAATCACGTTTCCTAAAGAAACAGGTAGACCTTGACCGCCATATTGCTCTTCAGCAGAAAGCGATGGGAAACCCAGTTCGATATATTTTTGATACGCTTCTTTAAAGCCGGTCGGCGTGGTGACTACACCATCGTTCCAGGTACAGCCTTCGCGGTCGCCCACCTGGTTTAAAGGAGATAATTCGTTTTCACAGAAGTCTGCAGCAGCTTCTAAATATTGGTCAACTAACTCACGGCTTACGTTTCCAGAGAATGCAGGGAGTTTTGCATAATGTTCTTCAGCATTTAATAATTCATGCAAAACAAATTGCATATCACGTAGTGGCGCTTTGTATTGTGGCATATCGGTTTCCTCAATACTGGTTTATACCAGCGTTATAATCCTGAATTAAATTGAAACGTGCCTTCATTGACACGTATTGACATGGTCTAATCGTGCAACATCTTCCTTGTTGGCACAAGCATTTCAAGGCTATTTCTTGGTGACTGTAAAGTCAAAGATAATTACCCTTGAAATCTTAAGTATATTGAGTGTAAACGTTTTTATAAAAAAATATCTGACACGAATGGTCAAAAACCTGCACACTTATATAGACTTAGTTCTAACAATCAACACGCATAAAAAAAGACACCCGGAAGTGCCTTTTTAACAATAAATTTGAAACGTTCAGTTAAGAAGTCTTAACGGCTGGTGCTTTAACTGGAGCATTTGGCTGGAAACGGACGTGACACTGACCATTAATGGTTTTTTCACCTATTTTGAGCTGTACAGCTGCGCCATCTTTTTTACCCTGACAGGCCTGAACAGCAGCTTTTTGCTGTGCCTGACGTTGAGCCAGACGCTGGTCGAACTGTTTTACCATTTCCGCACGTTGCGCATCAGTCAGTGCTTCACCACGGTTTAATGCTCCGCGAAAGTCACCACGCATTGGGCGATGTTCACCTTTCATACCACGGAACTCGCCACGCGCAGCTTTCATATCTTTACGGTCTGCTTTGAAAGAGATCTGACAAATACCGTCTACAGTTTTATCACCGGCTTTCACCTGAACTGTACTGCCAACAGCTTTGTTATCACAGGCCTGTTGCATTTGCTTATGCAGCTGCGCACGTTGTGCACGCATTTGCTTGAACTGTTCACGCTGTTCTGCAGTCAGATGACGACCTATATGATCTTGTTGATGTTTCATCATTTGCGGATGATCTTCACTTGGTGCATGCTTAGTCGATTGACACGCGGTCAATGCCCCCATTGATAACACACTTGCACCCAGGACGATGATTTTTGTCATTGCTTTCATTGTATTTGTCTCCAAGCCACGAGCCTGATCTGTATGTTGCAAAGAATAAACAATAAAGATGAAGAAACAATGAAGAGTTTTTTCAGCTTGTGTTCGCTACAATAATGAATCTAGAGGAAAAACTGAGAATCTGCTTTTGAATATTCGCCGCATTCCGATTGCACTCCGGCTGTTTTTAACAGTGCTGTTTACCACCTTGGTGATTACCACGGTGAGTCTCGGTGTGCTTCATCTCAACATGCAGCGTAATTTCACTCGCTATGTTGCCGATGTGGAAATGCAGAAACTGGATCATGTCATTGAAAACCTGGCCGAAGTCTATGGCGTTTATAATGACTGGGGCAATGCAATTCAGGCTCAGATTCTACAGATCGAAGGTGAGGCAGCGCCGGATGATTATGACCGTCTGTCACGCTGGTGGTTACGTCGTCAGTATGATATTGCCTTACAGCAACGTTATTTTCAGGATCACACCCTAGCCAATGTAGCACCAAGCCTGATGGGCACAGATGCTGAACAGCGTACTGTAAATGAGGAAGAACTACGTGTATTGGCAGCAAATTTACCTTCGCAGTTTCAGCCTTTTGAAGGTTTAAAGTTCCCGCTGAGTTCTAATCAGAACCTATTTAGAACTGATCGTAAAAATGGCTCGCAGTTAACAACACAGCCGCAAGCGGGTAAAAAACAGTTTATCCAGATGCCTGACCGTATGGGTCTGAGCTCACGTTTATCTCTTTATGATGCCAAACGCCGTTTTGTCGTGGGTGAACCTTCCGATGAGCAGATTTCTTATCGCCCGATTATGGTAGACGATAAAATTGTCGGTTACCTGGGGCTAAAACCGGTACTGGATCAGGAAGATGCATTAAGTATCAATTTCTTTAGTAATCAGAAACGTTACCTATTCCTGGTATATGGCCTCAGTATCCTGACCAGTCTGATCGCTGCACTTCTGTTAGCGACTTATTTCAAAAAGCCGATTCAACGCTTGTTGCAAGGTACACGTGAGTTAACCAAAGGCAATTATCAGCATCAGGTTAAAGTCAACCGCAATGATGAGCTGGGTGATTTATCCAATGAGTTAAATCAATTAGCTGTCATTCTCAATCAACATGAGACTTCACGTCGCCAATGGGTAGCAGATACCTCGCATGAGCTGAAAACACCACTAGCCGTGTTGCAGGCACAGATTGAAGCGATGCAGGATGGAATCCGTAAGCCAACTCCAGAACATTTTGCTTCGATGCTGGCACAGGTGACCAGCCTGAAAAAACTGACTCTAGATTTGGCAGCCTTGGCACAGGCTGATGCCCAGCAATTACAGATGTACGTCAGTACGATTAATCCATGGGATGTGGTACAGCAGGAATTAATGAACTTCCATCCAAAGTTTGAACAGGCGCAATTAACTGTGACTGCGGAAGGTGAAGGCGCAGACGTAGAGCTAGATCTGGACCGCTTTAAACAGATCGTGGCCAATTTGCTGAGCAACAGTATTCGCTATACTGAAGCGGGTGGACAGGTACATATTCATACTGAACAGAATGACAAAGAATGGACCTTATATGTCGATGACAGTCCGTTTGGTCTGACCGATGAACAGCTGGCCCGAATAGGTGAACGTTTCTATCGTGTAGATGACTCGCGTACCCGTGCCACTGGTGGTACCGGACTGGGTTTGGCATTATCGTGTAAAATTACGCAAGCATTAGGTGGAAGTTTAAGCTTCGATCATTCGCCACTTGGTGGATTACGTTGCAAACTGACTTTTCCTAAACAAATAAAATCATAAGGAAGTTTATTCATGAAACACATTATGCTGGTTGAAGACGAAGTCGAACTTGCACAATTGGTGCGAGACTATCTAGAAGCTGCTGGTTTTGAAGTCAGCATGTTTCATGATGGACAGGAAGCTTATAACAGTTTCACTCAACGTAAGCCGAGCCTGATGATTCTGGACCTGATGGTGCCACGTATGGATGGCCTGACCATCTGTCGTAAGGTGCGTGAGCAGTCCGATCTACCGATTATTATGGTAACGGCACGTACTGAAGAAATTGACCGTGTACTCGGCCTGAATATGGGTGCAGATGACTACATCTGTAAACCATTTAGTCCGAAGGAACTGGTCGCGCGCGTGCAGGCAGTTCTACGCCGTCTGGATCGTAAAGCCGAACCGGAAAGCAATGATTTGTTCCGTATGGATAAATCGCAACAGCGCATCTGGTATCAGCAAAAAGCGCTAAACCTGACCCCAACAGAATTCCGTTTACTAGAACTGTTTTTAGAGCATGTGGGGCAGGTGTATTCACGTGCGCAGTTGCTGGATCATATTAACCCGGACAGCTTCGATGTGGCAGACCGTGTGATTGATAGTCATATCAAGAACCTGCGCCGCAAGATTTCCGAGGCTGCTGAAACGGGTAACCGTCATGAGTGGATTCAGGCAGTTTATGGTGTGGGTTACCGTTTTGAATATCCTGAGGACTAACTCTGGTTCAAGGAAATCACGAAAGCGAATAGATTTTCTCTATTCGCTTTTTTATTCACTAAAGAATACTGTGGTACGTTTTACTATAAAAATAGCACGATAGAAGCAACTTAAATGAATATCTGAATTGGTGAGGAATAGAAGATTGATACCTGAATATGTAAATATCTAATGAAAGAAACCTTTCTAAATAAAAAATAAAAGTTTAAGAACTAATCACTTAAATTTATGAGTTAGCTGATTAGCACTAGACTCGGTAAGCTGTCATTAAAAAGTAAACATGTATTCTTTTCCGAATTGGTTTGATACTCTCTCCACCCATTGCTCTATTTTATCAGCTGTCATGACTTGAAAATCTCGCCAATAATATTTCATCTGCTTCCATACCATCTCGATTCGATTTAACTCAGGGCTATAAGCTGGAATAAAATACAAATTCGTCGAAAAGTTACTTTTAAGTAGCTCTCTGTAATCAGCCATCTTTTTACTTCTATGAATCGAGGCATTATCAACAATAAGAACCAATGGAAGGTTATAAGTCTGTTTTACTTGTTGAGCTATTCCAGTTAAATAGGCATAAAACCAAGTGCTTGTAACAGACTCTTGTAAACAACTTGTCACCAGTTTCCCCGTTGAAAGCAAACACCCCATGACATTAACTCGTTTTAATCTTATTGCATCAACCGCATGAACATCACCTATCTTTGTCCACGCATAGCGGTTATCAGGTGTAGATGAAAACCCTGTTTCATCAACATAACCTAATATAATTTCACCACGTGCCGCTTGCTCTCGTAATTTTTCAATCTGCTGTGTTGCTTGTTCAAATGCAATCGGATCTCTTTTTTTTCAAGCTATGACGGGTACGCTTGAAGACCATACCTGAATCACGTAAAAACTTACGAATGGTTTCAACAGACACGGACACTTCGTATTCTTCATGTAGTTTGACTCGGATTTGTTCTGCATTGAGTGGACTTGTATTGACCCAATCTAGGATTTTCGCCTGATAGTCTGAGATCAATGTATTGGGCCGACCTGAGCGATGACCTTCTTTAATCGATTCAAACTCATACAATTCCCAACGTCGGCGTTGTAGCCTTATGGTTTCTGGGATACGTTCTTGTAGAGTGGCAACTTCCGCAACACTTTTACCTTCAGAAAGCCAGAGAATAGTTTGGGCACGTTGTCTTTCACGCCAATGTTTTGCATGCTTGGCCAGAAAAATGAGTCGTTCTCGCTGTTCTAAACTAAGTGGTACAGAAACAATTCGAGGCATGTGTGAACATCTGTTAACTAAAAAAACTTTTTCGCATGATTAGTTATTTTTGTCAACTTA
>NZ_JBQEOL010000020.1:0-57636 GCF_052044895.1 Acinetobacter sp. 22323
CCATGATCAAACTCTTCAGTTTAAAATCAATAGTGCTTTATTCAAAACACCAAATCTGGCTCATCAATTTTCTGACATCAATTTCTCAAATAAACTTCGAGTAATTTCTACCATTCAATCAATGAAAATAATTTCGATCAATCAACCAGTAAAAATCCACACAAGTTGTTCTTCATAATCTTTTAATGATCTTTCTAACACCTCGTCAGTGCCAGAAGCTGGACTCAAAACACCGGATAACTCAGCATCTCGCTTCGTTCATCACCGTGTATCTCGTCGGTATGGGTGCATTCTAGAGGATTTCAGAATCATTGCAACCCCCAATTCACTATATTTTTCACGTATGTATCTTTTTTCTACGAAAATCACTAAAAAATCGCTTTTTTATCTAAAATTTAACCGTTTCTTTGAAATAAAACCTGTATTCAGGGCAATCCATTTTAAAACAGCTATTTTTATTAAGACCTAATAGCTCTCAAAAAAGTACTAAATCTTAATAAGACTGTGAAATTTCAGCTCTGTATTCAGAATTTTTCAAAACTTGCTTATATCAGCTTACATATTTTGCTATTTTCTATCCGACTAATAGATATAGGTCCTATCAGGAAAGTCAGTTTGCTGCTTTCATAGCGACTTCTTTTTCTAATCACAGGTTTTAAAAAGTAAAAATAGTCGAATCAGCCGTATTCAGCTTTATATAAATTACGAAACCTGACTTTTTAATATCTATATAAAGCCAAAGAGAATATTAAGATAGCTAAGCTACGTATTGGCGATACTTATGTCCCACCCAGTGATGCATGACTTCTTCAATCACTTCTTTCTTACCTTTATAGTCCTCAGCAGCAAATAACAATTTAGCCCGACGAGGTAACCGCTCTTTGACTAAGGAAAAGAGAAGATAGTGTGATGCGAGATCGAGTTGCTGTAATAAAGTATATGCCTGTTTAAAAGATTTCTGTTTCTGCTCAGGCGTATCGTATTCAAATAGAAAACGTAAAATAAAATCAATTTCCTGATCAAAAATATCCTGAGTCCGATAGTGATACATAAACACTGCTTACCCTCTTATTTTAAATTTCTAGATCTTCTTTGAGACCTGATGTGATCAGCATACTGATAACTTTCTGGATGTCAGTATCTATCCGGCGATCTGTAGTGGATTTAAAGCAAATAAAAAAATTGATTTTTAAAAGACAATATAAAAAGGAAAAGTGGAGTTTTTCAAATAAAAAAGGAAGAGATCTCTCCCAAAATCTCTCCCTCGCAATTGAATCTTTACCCGATCCAGTATGTCATTATTATAGTTATTTGCTTCAGTATCTTAAAAAAAGTCTCTTGGGGAAGAGACTATAAGTTGTGGAGTTATTTATTATTACCACTACCCTCTAGATGTGCTTAAAGCGAATTCTCTAGATGAATAAATCTTATACATAATAATAGGGAAACGCAAGGGATTCGGCAAAATTTAACTCTTGTTTTTATAAGGTTTTTTTTGAATTTGCTTATTTGATTTTTGAATATAGAGTCATATAAAAAAAAGCAGGCCGAAGCCTGCTTTTAATTCAATAACTTAGAAAGTGTCTTAATCAACAAAAGTCACTTTTGCAATCGCTTTTTTGCTCGCCTGAACAATCAAAGTCACGTTTTCTTTCACAGAAAAAGACGTATCAACTGGTTGCCAGTCTACTTTTACTGCACCACGACCCAGCGCATCTTTGGCTTGTGCCGAGTTTTTAGTCAGACCCGCTTCACGCAGGATTGAAGTAATAAAGATTTCACCACCGAACTCGCTTAATGAAATGGTTACTTCCGGTGTGCCTTCAGGAAGCTCACCCTCAGTAATGATATTACCCGCGCCTTTATGTGCATGCTCAGCAGCCTCGCTTCCATGGAAACGCTCAACCAGTTCCAGTGCAAGAATGCGTTTCACTTCCTGTGGATTACGACCTTCTTCAATCTCTTTCAGCAATACCTGAATTTCCTCTACAGATTTGAAGCTAAGCAGATCGAAATAACGTTCGATCAGTGAATCCGGCATTGACAGTACTTTCTGGTACATCGCACCTGGCGCATCAAATACGCCAATATAGTTACCTAAAGATTTAGACATTTTATTAACGCCATCTAAACCTTCAAGAATTGGTACTGTAATACAGACTTGTGCTTCCTGGTCATAACGACCTTGAAGGGTACGACCCATTAACAGGTTAAAGGTCTGGTCTGTGCCACCCAGCTCTACGTCCGCTTCTAGTGCTACTGAATCATAACCTTGTACCAATGGATACAGGAATTCATGAATCGCAATCGGTTGCTGATTGTTATAACGTTTTGTGAAGTCATCACGCTCAAGCATACGGGCAACAGTTTGCTGTGATGCCAGTTGAATCAGATCAGCAGCAGTTTTTTGTGCAAACCATTCCGAGTTAAACACCACTTTGGTTTTGTTTGGATCAAGAATTTTAAATACTTGTTCTTGATAAGTTTTAGCGTTTTCTAAAACTTGCTCTCGCGATAATGGTGGACGTGTTGCACTTTTGCCGGTTGGATCACCGATCATCGCAGTATAGTCACCAATCAGGAAGAAAACTTCGTGGCCCAGGTCTTGGAACACTTTTAGCTTATTGATCAGTACAGTATGACCTAAGTGCAAGTCAGGTGCAGTGGGGTCAAAACCCGCTTTAATTTTTAGTGGACGATTCTGCTTTAATTTCTTTAGAAGATCTTCTTCAGAAATAATTTCGTGTGTGCCTCGTTGGATGAGGGCAAGTTGTTCTTCAGCCGGCAGGAAATTTGACATCACAAAACCCAAATACATCAGTTATTCAATTTGTGCGATATACTAACACTTTTTCAGCATATTGCAGGCTTAAGAATAACCATGACAGCGATCTATATTGGGGTAATGACCGGCACAAGCATGGATGGTGTCGATATTGTTGCTGCTTCTTTTGATCCACTCCAGCTTCATGCCACCCTCACCCTACCTTTTGATCATGATCTTCGTGATGAATTGATGGCGCTTACACTGCCAGGCGATAATGAAATTGACCGCATGGGTAAAGCAGATGTTGCGTTGGCACAGATGATTGGTCATGGTATTAATGCACTGATTGAAAAAAATAAGCTGGATCGCACACAAATCAAAGCTATTGGCTCGCATGGACAAACTATTCGCCACCGTCCTGAACATGGCTTTACTTTGCAGATCGGTGATCCAAACATTATTACTGAAATTACCCAGATTCCGGTGATTTCCGATTTCCGTCGCCGTGACCTGGCGGCTGGTGGCCAGGGTGCACCGCTAGTGCCGGCTTTTCATCAGGATATTTTTCAGCATGACAGCATTCACCGGGTGATTCTAAACCTGGGCGGTATTGCCAATGTTAGTATTCTGCCTGCCGGTCAGCCAAATCAAGTCTACGGCTTTGATACCGGTCCAGCCAATATTCTGATGGATGCCTGGTGTGAGCGTTATACTGGCCAGCCTTTTGATGAAAATGGCAACTGGGCAGCCTATGGTACACCCATCCGTAGCCTGTTAGATCGTTTGCAGGAACATGCATTTTTCTCCAAAGAACCCCCTAAAAGTACTGGCCGTGAAGACTTTAATCTGGAATGGCTGGATGAACAGATTGCCGACTGGCGCAGCAGTCTAGAATATGATGAGCTGGAAGATACTCCAGAAAATGTTCAGGCGACGCTCATGAAGCTCACCACACGTGCCATTAAAAAAGCGATTTATCGCTCTGGTCTGGATACGGGTGAAGTCTATGTTTGTGGAGGTGGTGCTTATAATTCACATCTACTGGAACAGCTGCGCTGGCGTTTGCGTAAACATCACTGGAGTGTGCAAACCACAGCTGATTTAGGCTTAAATCCAACATGGGTCGAAGGCACTGCCTTTGCCTGGCTGGCGATGCGCTTTATGAATCAGCTGAGTGGCAATCTGCCAGCTGTGACCGGGGCTTCAGGCTATCGTGTGCTCGGGACGATTACAGCAGTTTAATCTCCTGAATTCTTATAACTATATATAGGTATAAAAAAGGTCTGCATTATTGCATCATCAGTTTGGCATTTTCATTCCGAAACGCACGTAAAATCTGCTGACCTGCCCGTCCGGTTGGAGTTAAGCCTAAACGGATCTGCTCTTGGCGGATCGCCTGACGGGTTTTATCCCCAATCAAACCATCCACTGCACCAATGTCATAACCTTTATTGAGCAAGAATTGCTGAATCTCTCGACGTTCTGCACGTGATGTGCCAGCATCATCGGTTGGCCATGCTTGCACCAAGCCACCTTTACCTTGCAAACGATCTGACAGATGTGCAATAGCTAAAGCATAGCTTTCGGCTGCATTATAACTATAAATGGCATCAAAGTTTTTAAAGACCAGGAACACCGGGCCATTGGCACCGGCAGGTGCCAATAAACCAGCCTGAGAAGATTCCGATAAATCCCCTTGAACTAATGCCGAACCATCGGCACGAACCACCCCTTGATTGATCCAGCTACTCAAGGATTTTTTATTGCGACGCCCTTCACCCGAAACTGACATACCTTGAGGAATTTTGACTTCAAAACCCCATGACTGCCCGGTTTGCCAGCCGCGTTTTTTCAAGAAGTTGGCTGTTGAAGCCAAGGCATCCGGGATGCTGCTGACGAGATCACGACGCCCATCACCATCAAAATCGACCGCCAGTTCATCATAAGTGGATGGCATAAACTGGGTGTGACCAAAAGCTCCTGCCCATGAACCTTTAAGCTGGTTTTCATAGACATCACCACGTTGCAACAGCTTCATGGTAGTAAAGAACTCACCACGGAAATAGCTTTGACGACGACCTTCACAACTCAAAGTACCGAGCGCCTGTAATAAAGGATATTTACCAGAAATATCACCATAATTACTTTCCACACCCCAGACTGCCACCACAGTTTCAGCCGGAATGCCATAAGCAGCACTGACTCGATTTAATACGTCGCGATGCTGCTGTAATTTCTGACGGCCTTGCTGTACGCGCTCTTCATCGACCAGACCAGACAGATAGTCCCAAATTGGCGTTGAAAATTCTGGCTGATAGTTGAGTCTTTCAATTACAGAATAATCAGGGGTTAAATTTTGGGTATATCGGTCATAGGTCGCTGCATGGACACCTTTAGCGAGTGCCTGGGGTTTTAATCCAGCCAGACAGCTTTGAAATGAACTGGAACTTGGCGTATAGATGCCAGGACTCGAGGACAGCTCTGATGTACTTACACGCTGTCCATTAATGATCAGTTCAGCCTGTGCCTGAGAGGCAGCCAGAACGATTGAGCCAAGAAAAAGTGCAAGCCGTTGCATAGTACCCTTGAATACTTATATTTCGAATTATGTTCCTATTCACCTTATCAGCTTGTGGATAAAATTAAAGCGCAAATACGTAAAATTTAAATTCATATTTTCTTCACTTTTAAATTTATTTGTAAGTTTTGAATTTAAAAACTTATCCACAAGATGCTTTAAATTCAAATTTGAACTAATTTTTAAATTTAAATTCAAAGCCATGTTATCAGCCTTTTAAATTCAAAATTGACTGTGTGGATAACCAACATCACATAAGCTTAATAACAAGTAATTGCAGACACTTAGGATTTAAATTCATTTATAAAATACAAGAAGGATTTTTAAATTCAAAACTTTGAATTCATTCCCTGGCTTTTAAATTTATTGTTTTGAATTTAAATTCAAAATAGAAAATCTAAATTCAAATGACCTCTTTTAAATTTAAATTTATGAATTTAAATTCAAAGTACACTCTGCAAGTTTTAAATTCATTTTAAATTTAAATCTGCATGACCGAACTGATGCAGCAACAGGTTAAATTTTCATCAATTATTTATAAATTATTGTTTGTTTTATAAGCAATTGATTTTGAAAATAATCCGATAAATGGTAGGGTATTTTCAAAGAGGCGCAATCATGCCTGAAAGCCGACAAATAAAAAAGCGACCACAGGTGTGATCGCTTTTTTTATCAGCAAGTTAAAGCTTAGATGCTCATATCTTCGCTCAATGCCAATGGATTCGGTAAAATCTTCGCCAATTGACGACATAGCGTAGTCAATTGTGCACTGTCGGTTGGCATTAGGGTGATGTGACCAATCTTACGGCCTTCACGTTCTGACTTATTATATAAGTGCAAATGCGCGCCTTCCAAGGCTAGAACATCTTCAGATTTTGGATGTTGACCGATGATATTCACCAGCACGGTTGGACGGATCACCTCAGTTGAACCTAAAGGCAATCCAGCCACCGCACGCACATGGTTTTCAAACTGCGAACACACTGCACCTTCAATCGACCAGTGACCTGAGTTATGCACACGGGGTGCCATTTCATTGGCATACAGGCCTTTGTCTGTTACAAACAGCTCAAGAGTTAATACACCCACATAGTTCAGATGATTCAGCAGGCGAGTGATGTAATCTTGCGCGACTGGCTGCAAGTCCGCACTGTTGGGTGCAGGTACAATCGAATGAGACAGAATGCCATTATGATGATGATTTTCAGCCAATGGCCAGGTCTTCACATCACCATCTTCACCACGTACCGCAATAATTGAGACTTCACGTGAGAAAGTGACAAAACTTTCTGCAATCAGTTCACCGGCAGGACCTAGTTCTGCCCAAGCCTGATCAGTTTGATCTGCTGAACGTAGAACGAATTGACCTTTACCATCGTAACCACCACGAGAAGTTTTAAGTACAATCGGCAGACCGAGTTCTGCAACAGCAGCTTTTAAGCTCTCTACTGAAGTGACTGCTTTATACGGCGCAACCGGAATCTCAAGTTCATCAAACAGGGCTTTTTCAGACAGACGATGCTGTGCAATTGCCAGAGCCTGACGTGGCGGATGCAGGTCTTTGTTTTTCGTTAAAACATCTACATCAGCCAGTGGTGTATTTTCAAATTCAAGGCTGAACACATCTGCACTGTTGATAAAGTCTTGCAGACCATTTTCAGCTTTGCTGGAAAATACCGGACCTAATGCAGCCGAAGGGCAATCTGTAGTGGCTTCAAAGAAAGTACATTGAATGTTTAAAGGCAATGCCGCTTGTGCCATCATTCGACCGAGCTGACCGCCACCAAAAATACCGATGGTTTTATCCATTGTGTTTTATCCCGTATTAAGCTTGGCCTGGAATATTGTTGCTAGCGACTTTATCCGTTTGTGCAGCACGGAAATCTGCAACATTTTTCGCGATGTCTGGACGGGTCAGACCTAAAATTTGCGCTGCCATAATGGCTGCATTGGTCGCACCTGCTGGCCCAATCGCCAAGGTACCCACGGCAATACCTGCTGGCATTTGTACAATTGAAAGCAATGAATCGACACCATTTAAAATCGAAGATTTTACCGGCACACCCAATACCGGCAGATCGGTTTTTGCGGCACACATACCGGGTAAATGCGCTGCACCACCAGCACCGGCAATAATCACCTGGATACCACGATCACGTGCTTGTTCTGCATATTCAAACAGACGGTCAGGGGTACGGTGTGCAGAAACGACTTCGGCTTCAAATGGGACACCAAGCTGCTTAAGCATATTGGCAGTGTGTTCGAGAGTTGCCCAGTCTGATTGAGAACCCATGATAATACCTACTAGAGGAGCATCTTGTGCAGCAGCCGCATTCATTGCAATGTTTCCAGAGATTAAAGTAAGAGAAGATAAATCTCGACGAGAGAGCCAAGCTTTAATGGGAGTGCGTATTATAGACTGAAAATTCAGCTTCATAAAATTTAACGGTCAAAGCAAGGCCCGATTTTTCTTATTTTTTAATGAAATCTCAAAATCTGTAATAAAAATAGGGAAGTACACCACTTGAATGATATTAGGGGCTACGGAACACGAAATAGACACAGCCACACAGGCATAATCCTGCCCAGAGATAATCCAGTTTAAATGGCTGTTTAAACATAAATAGCATAAAGGGCACAAAGACCAGTAGCGTCACCATTTCCTGGGTGATCTTCATCTGACCGACTGCGAGTCCGTGTTGCGCCATCAGCCGTGTTGCAGGAATCATCAGGCTATATTCAAATAAAGCAATGACCCAGCTAAATAAAATGATCTTCCACATTGGGGCATCATGCGGCAAAAATTTCAGATGACCATACCAGGCCAATGTCATAAAGCAGTTTGCACAAATAAGCAGGAGCAGGGGCCAGAACATAGCGGATGCCGGTAGAAAATTTACAGGATATTTTACGGATTATTGCAGCAAAAGATAATCGTGAAGCTTGGTTTTTTATCACATCTAGCATCGTTTCTTCACATAAAAAATCACGCCAGAATGCCTATCTTTTCCCGCAAAGCCTTGCTATCGTTGCCGGTAAATCGAATAAATCATGACAACAGCACAGAAAACAAAGTGATGTGTCAGTACAAAATGGAGTGAAGTAGATGCATCTGCATATCTTGGGCATTTGTGGCACCTTTATGGGCTCGCTGGCCTTACTCGCGCGAGACCTCGGACATAAGGTAACAGGTTCAGACCAGAACGTGTATCCACCGATGTCGACCCAACTGGAAAATGCAGGCATTACTTTAATGCAGGGCTATGACCCTAGCCACCTACAACCACATCCTGATCTGGTCATTGTTGGCAATGCCATGAAGCGTGGTATTGATGCTGTGGAATACATGCTGAATGAAGGCCTGTCTTATATTTCAGGTCCGCAGTTCCTGGCTGATCATGTTCTGCAAGGTAAACACGTGCTGGGTGTCGCCGGAACACATGGTAAAACCACGACCACCACGATGCTGGCTTGGGTACTGGATCAAGCCGGTCTGGAGCCAGGTTTTCTGATTGGCGGTGTGCCATTGGGCTTTTCGGAAAGTGCGCGTCTCGGTGGTGGGAAATATTTCTGTGTCGAAGCCGATGAATACGATTCTGCTTTCTTCGACAAGCGTTCCAAGTTCGTGCATTACCATCCAAAAACCGCAATTTTAAATAACCTGGAATTTGACCATGCCGATATCTTTGATGATCTGGCCGCAATTCAAAAACAGTTTCATCATTTAGTTCGTACTATTCCAAGTGAAGGCCGGATTATCGCGCCGATTACGGAAAGCAATATTGATGAAGTGCTGGAGCAGGGCTGCTGGACGCCTGTAGTGCGCACCAGTCTAGATGCCAACGAAAAATCTGAACTTTATGCAGAACAATTGTCAGCAGATGGTTCACATTTCAAAGTCCTGCAACAGGGCGTAGTCAAAGGCGAAGTACAGTGGAATATGACCGGGCAGCATTCGGTGGCGAATGCCTTGGCCACCATTGCCGCTGCTGAACATGTCGGCGTATCGATTGAAACCGCCTGTGAAGCGCTGTCCAATTTTGGTGGTGTGAAACGCCGTATGGAACTATTAGGCACAGTCCGTGGTATCGAAGTTTATGATGACTTCGCCCATCATCCGACTGCAATTGATACTACCCTCGACGGCGCACGCAAGCGTCTGGGTGAACGTAAGCTTTGGGCGATTATTGAACCGCGTTCGAATACCATGCGTATGGGCAGTCACAAAGAGGGTTTGGCTTATTCAGCACGTCTGGCGGATGAAGTGATCTGGTATCAGCCTGAAGGTCTGGATTGGGATCTGCAACCTGTGATTGAGGCTGCACCAAATAAAGCTGTGGTAGCACGTACTTTGGATGAGATCATTCAAACTGTTGTTACTGAAGCAGGGGAAGGCGATGCTGTGGTGATCATGTCCAATGGCGGTTTTGGTGGCTTGCATCGGAAACTGATTAGCGCCTTACAGTAAATTATCTAAATCAATACTTGTAGCCTTTATTCCATAAGATTTCTCAAGGATCGTAGATACATATCTATGGTCCTTTTTTAATATAAAAAAATACTTAATTTTTTTAAGGAATTAACTATTTTACCAATGATCTAATCCTAAAGTCCTGCTAGCTTAAAGTCATTACGTGTTTCTCAGCTGACAGTCGTCATAGCTAAATACGACTGCCAATCCTCCACAATAATCACTAAAAAGGATAGTTGCCATGTCAAATACAATGAAAGCAATGGTTTACTATGGCGCCAATGACATCCGCTTTGAAGAACGTCCCATCCCGAAAATCTTGCAGCCCGATGATGCCGTTATCAAACTGACTAAGGTCACGATCTGCGGGACCGATCTCGGCATCTGGAAAGGTAAAAACCCGGAAATTGAACAGGTGGCAAAAGAAAAAACCGGCAACTTTAATGGCCGGATTCTTGGTCATGAAGGCATTGGCATCATTGAAGAAGTCGGTTCAGCAGTCAAAAACTTTAAAAAGGGTGATCGGGTCATTATTTCCTGTGTCAGCCGCTGCGGTACCTGTGAAAATTGCCAGAAACAGCTGTATGCACACTGTCGTAATGAGGGTGGCTGGATTATGGGTTATATGATTGATGGTACCCATGCCGAATATGTCCGTACACCTTTTGCTGACACCTCTCTTTACCATTTACCTGAAGGCTTAAATGAAGACGTCGCCGTCTTCCTGTCCGATATCCTGCCAACCTCACATGAAATTGGTGTGCAATATGGTGATGTCAAACCGGGTGACAATGTCGCGATCGTAGGTGCAGGACCAATCGGGATGAGTGCCTTGCTCACTGCTCAATTTTATTCTCCAGCCAATATTATTATGGTGGATATGGATGATAACCGGCTGGAATTTGCCAAAACGGTAGGCGCAACTTATACCGTTAACTCTGGTAAAGAAGATGCCATTCAAAAGATTTTAGAGATTACCGATGGACGCGGGGTCGACTGTGCCATTGAAGCAGTGGGGGTGGAGCCTACCTGGAATATTTGCCAGCATGTCGTGAAAGAGGGTGGACATATCGCCAACGTCGGCGTACATGGTAAAGCAGTGAATTTTGAACTGAACAAACTGTGGATTAAGAACCTGACCATTACTACCGGTCTAGTCAATGCCAATACCACTGGCATGCTGCTCAAGACCTGCTGTTCCGGCAAAATACCACTAGAAAAACTGGCCACGCATCACTTTAAATTTAACGAGTTTGAAAAGGCCTATGATGTGTTTAAACACGCGGCTGATGAAAAAGCCCTAAAAGTGATGATTGACATGAACTAATGCAAATCAGACAAAAAAAGTCCGCCATGCGGACTTTTTTTATTTTTAGTCTGGATTCACCAGATCAGAAATAGGGGACATAACCACGTTGTTTATAACCTTGAGGTGAAACCAGCTGTTGATGATTTTCGTCAACCCGATACAGGATCTCGAGCAAGCCATCCAGATCTTGCTGGTTCAGATAATGCGGCTGAAAAGTGCTATGACCCAGCTTGGAAAAGAACGAAGCAATCTCGCTATGCTTATGTACATATTTCATCGACCACTCAGCAAAGCTTGGCGCTTCCACAGTTGTATCAGCGAAACGATACACCTGCTGATGCCGACGGTCTTTCGAAATACTTTGAAAAAGCTGCTCTACAATCTCAGGTTCACCCTGCAAACACTGGAAAAACTTTCCATGTGCATAATACAGTGCTCCATAGATCTGATGCTCATAATTGAACTTTCGTGCAATTGCTAAAATATCACTCAGGTCTTGTAATAGATCTTGTTCTGTTTCGATGCGCGTACTGGCATAACAGAGTTGTAGCATGAATGATTCCTTTAAATTTCAAGTATTGATTTTATAGTCAATATATTGGGTTTAGGTTATTTTTTAATCAAATATCAGCTATTTCTTACACTGTTTTCAGTTTGCATTTTGTAGCTAAATTATTAAAAATTAAAGAGACATCATTGAAAAATAATTACTCGAATGATAATGCTTTTAATGAGGGTGAAACATGCTAAAAGATCTTTTCATCACGTTAAGCTTGTTATGTCTGTGTTTCGCGCTAGTCATCGTGTTGCATAGCTGGGGCTTGCAACGTGAGATTAACATGCTGATCAGCAGCATGCTATTAACTTGGGCACTATTGATTTGTGTGGATCATCGCGCCTTTTTTCAGACCAGCATCTCCCTGATCATCGTTATTTTGATCATGCTGCAACAGTATGAACAGATTGTCTGGATGGGATTAGGACTCTTCAGCGGCACTCTGCTTTATAGACTGCCACAAGCCCATAAACAGGGCTTATCGTCTCTTATCCATTTGAATCTGTTTATTCCAACGGGATGGTTTAAAAGGCTAAAGTCGCTACGTCATGTAAATTCCGATCACGCTTAAACATGACATGCACATAAGAGCATTGTGGAATAATTTTCAGCTGTTTCTGACGTGCAAATTCGACCAGAATATCCAGCATTTTACGGGCCACGCCTTTACCACGCAGTGCATGTGAGACCCAGGTATGGTCAGCAACAATGGTGTCCGGTTCACGCCATTGATAAGTAATTTCTGCTACGCGCTGACCATTGTCTTCCATGTAAAACACACCGCCGCGCTTTGAGTCCTGATGTTTGATGTTGCTCATTTTCTTACCTGTTGTACTAATCCAGGATCAACCTGTTATATCGTCATATCCTCATCCATTAAACATCTTATAGATGTTTAGTCCCATCTTTGAGTTAGATGAAGTCCTACTGAAGTACATCCCGTATGCTTTCATTTTTGTCAAACACCGACTTGGCAAAAGGGCAGAGTGGAATAATTTTCAGAGCATGCGTTCTAGCAAAACCAACCGCAGCTTCAACCAGCTGCTGTCCAACACGTTGTCCGCGTAGGCTATCATCCACCCAGGTATGATCAATAATGAACTTATCATCACCTGCCCGGGAATATGTCATCTCTGCCAGGCGCTGGTCTTTCTGCGCCACATACCATTCACCTTTAGTTCCTTGTTCCTGGTGTTCAATCTGCATAGGTTTACCTCAAGATTTTATCTCAGACTGCCATAGTCCTCAGCTTTACAATGTTGCAATTTTTTTAATTCCGCTGAGTAAAATTACAGCCTGCCTCATGTGAAATTTTCTGGCAAAAGCATAGAATGTGCCGATCCTGTATTGATCCTCCCTCATGTCTGCTTCTGCTCAACCTCTTTCTGTTACACGCCAATGGATCTGTGTGATTGCCTTGGCCTGTGCCGCTTTTATTTTTAATACGACCGAGTTTATTCCAGTAGCACTACTGAGCGATATAGGAAAGAGCTTTGCCATGGCTCCAAGAGAAGTCGGGCTGATGCTGACCATTTATGCCTGGGTAGTCGCATTACTGTCTTTACCAATCATGCTGCTCACTAGAAATATTGAACGCCGTTTCCTGCTTACACTACTGTTTATAGTCTTTATTGCCAGTCATGTGCTGTCTTATTTTGCCTGGAGTTTCATCGTCCTGGTTATCAGTCGGATCGGAATTGCAGTTGCTCATGCACTGTTCTGGTCAATCACGGCATCACTGGCAGTGCGTGTAGCACCGAAAGGAAAAGAATTTCAGGCCTTAGGCCTACTATCTACCGGTACTGCGATGGCAATGGTACTCGGAATTCCTTTTGGCCGGATGATTGGCGAAGCGTATGGCTGGCGTAACAGTTTTGGATTAATTGCGGTGATTGCCACATTAGTCTGCTTTATTCTGGTTAAAACTTTGCCACATTTACCGAGTATTAATTCAGGCTCCTTTAGCAGTTTAAAAGGCCTGATCAGACGGCCCAGCCTGATACTACTTTTTGCACTGACTGTATTGGTGATCAGCGCCCAGTTCACAGCCTATAGTTATATCGAACCTTTTGCATTGAATGTGGCACATTTCAGTTCTGCCCAGACCACAACATTGCTGCTGATCTACGGCGGAGCAGGCTTCCTAGGTTCCTACTTGTTTGGTAAATTTGCACCACAGTTTCCACGACTGACGATTCCATTTTTCACTTTAGGGCTGGGTATATCGATGCTCTTGCTATTGCCAATGTCAGTGAGCCTTTTTAGCTTAAATAGCCTGAGTCTTATGTGGGGAGTCAGTATTATTGGTTTTAGTCTGGCTTTACAGGCAAAGACTTTAAACCTCGCCTCAGATGCCACCGATGTCGCCATGGCGATTTTTTCAGGTTTATACAATGTCGGGATTGGTGGGGGTGCCTTACTTGGCGGTATCATTACGACACAGATCGGTTTAGACAGCATAGGCTGGGTAGGGGCAGGGCTGGCAATGCTTGGATTTATACTCAGTATCTATCTGGTCAAACGTCCAGATTTTCTGTCCAAAGCTGCTGATTAAACGCTGCTTTTTTGTAAAATAAATTGTGATTTCCAGTCAGATCTGTCATGCTTAATTTACATTGAGCTATCGCTCAAACAAAATTTAGTTTGAACAAGGGGAGTAGCCTCCTCCAAACGTTTAAGAATGAAATTTCAGTTTTTGAACGTGTCAGAATATCGTCATTACACTTTGCAAAAAGTCGGTATCTGAGCATCTTTAGGTCACACTTGATATAAAAAAGTGAAACACTAAGATGTAGGCAAGACCTTGATCATGTTGTTATAGATGTTTTTCATCTGGCAGCTGGTCAAGGTTTTTTTATGGCCAGTCGTCCGATGTGGAGAATTCACATGGAAACCATTGGTACGCTCTGGCTGTATCTTATCTTTTTCGCGATTGTCGCAGTCATGCTGGTGATCGATTTTGTTGGCTTTAAACATCAGCATGGTCAGGAAGTCAAAGTCCGTACCGCTGCCTACTGGAGTATTGCCTGGGTCAGTGTCGCGACTTTATTTGGTGGTGGATTATGGCTGTATCTGGAGCAGACTGCAGGTGCGGCAATTGCCAATACCAAGGTCATGGAATATTTTGCCGGTTATCTGCTGGAAAAATCCCTGGCAATTGATAATGTCTTTGTCTGGCTGATGATCTTTGCCGCCTTTGCCATTCCACCAGCGCTACAACGTAAATTGCTGTTATATGGTGTACTGGGTGCGATTGTGCTCAGAACAATCTTTATTTTTATTGGTGCCTGGTTTGTACAGGAATTCTCCTGGATTCTGTATCTTTTCGGTGCGTTCCTGGTGTATACCGGCTTCAAATTCCTGCGTGGTCAGCATGAAGAAGACAGCAATATTGAAGATATGGCCATTCTGAAATGGCTACGTAAACATATGCGTATCACCCCGCAACTTCAGGGCGATAAATTCTTTGTCCGTCAAAATGGTTTGCTTTGGGCAACGCCGTTATTCTTGGTTCTGATTCTGGTCGAAGCCTCTGATGTGATCTTTGCAGTCGATTCTATTCCTGCTATTTTTGCTGTCACCACCGACCCCTTCATTGTGCTTACTGCGAACCTGATGGCAATTTTAGGCCTGCGTGCAATGTTCTTCCTGCTCTCGGGTGCAGCCTCAAAAATGCATTATCTGCCTTATGGCCTAGGTTTGATTCTGGTCTTTATCGGCTTTAAGATGCTGATGCTGGATGTATTCCATATGCCGATCTGGATTTCACTGAGCTTTATTGTGATTGTCTTGACTGTGACCGCGATCTTGTCGATTCGTCATAGCAAGAAACATAACGAAACTACGCTGTAAGATTAAGCATCAAAAAAGCCTGCATCAGCAGGCTTTTTTATTTGTCTACAAGTTTGGCTGCACACACATGCTCTGTTGAAATTACGCGTGATTATTTGATCTCATAAAAAATACGCATGGTTAAATATGAATGTTCATATAAACATGCTAATTTTTTCAGCTACAATCAATCGAAAAAATCAAAAAGCGCAGGTTTTAAATGTCTTCTATCATTGCAACGACGGCAGTACGCGGTCGCTTCCTGGATATCAAGAATACGGTTGCCCAAGCGCGTGAAATTCACGACCAAGTGCGATATGTAGAAGATGGCTTGCTCATCAGCCAGAATGGTGAGATTCAATGGTTTGGCAGCTGGGAAGAGGGGCAGCAGCATCTGCCTGAAGGAGTGCAGGTGGCTCATTATCCTGAGCAGCTGATCGTACCAGGTTTTATTGATACCCATATCCATTTTCCGCAAACCGAAATGGTCGGTGCTTATGGTGAACAACTTCTAGAATGGTTAAATACCTATACTTTTCCGACTGAGATCCAGTTCCAGGATCCAGCTTATTCAGAAAAAATTGCCGAATTTTTTGTAGAAGAATTACTTAAAAACGGCACCACGACCGCATTGGTCTTTTGTACCGTCCATCCTGAATCAGTCAATGCTTTATTTAATGCAGCGACGACGCGTAATATGCGTCTGATTGCGGGTAAAGTGCTAATGGACCGTCATGCACCGGAAGCACTGACGGACACCGCAGAAACAGCGTATACCGATTCTAAAAAGTTGATTGAAAAGTGGCATGGCAAGGGCCGTAACCTGTATGCGATCACGCCACGCTTTGCTCCAACTTCGACAGCTGAACAGCTGGAAAAAGCAGGACAACTTAAAGCAGAATATCCAGATGTGTATGTGCATACCCATTTAAGTGAAAACAAGAATGAGATTGCCTGGGTTAAGGAACTGTTCCCGGAACGTCAAAGTTATTTAGATGTTTACCATCACTATGGTCTGACCGGTTCTAAATCGGTATTTGCTCATTGTGTGCATCTGGAAGAAGGGGAGTGGGATTGCATGCATCAGACCGACTCGGCTATTGCCTTCTGTCCGACCTCAAATCTGTTCCTGGGCAGTGGCTTATTCCCTTTGAAAAAGGCTTGGGACAAAGGTGTTAAAGTGGGACTGGGCACCGATATCGGGGCAGGGACCTCATTTAATCAGCTGCAAACCCTGAATGAAGCCTATAAGGTGCAGCAATTGCAAGGCGATAAACTGTCTGCCTTTGAATCGCTATATCATGCGACACTGGGTGGAGCCAAAGCCTTGAGTCTGGAGGATCAACTCGGTAACTTTAATATCGGTAAAGAAGCCGACTTTGTTGTATTAGATCTGAATGCGACGGCGTTACAACAGCTGCGTCAAAGCAAAGCCAAAAATATTGAAGATGCATTTTTTGCACTGATCATGCTGGGTGATGACCGTAATATTGCAGTGACTTATGTTTCTGGAGAAGCGGTTTATGCTAAAACAACAGCTCAGCAAAAAGCCTGAAAAATCGCGCCGTCGCACATGGTTCATGCTATCAGCAATAGCCATTGGCTGCGCTTTTTTACTCAAGCGCGATTCACAATTGCCGAAAAAATGATTACATTAACACAGGGCAAAACAGGTGCATCTGCTTGCTGGATGTATTAAAATTACTGATATATCAGGTGTTGCAGGTCAACACCTTTTTTATTTTGCTATTTTTACTTTTTAGGTATCTACCCATGACCGTTCAAATGAGCGTAATGATTTCCGCTGAAGAAATTCAAGCTAAAGTCAAAGAGCTTGGTGCTCAAATCGATGCACACTATGCCCATAGTGACAAAGAACTTGTGCTCATCGGTTTGTTACGTGGTTCAGTGATTTTTATGGCCGATTTGTGTCGTGTGATTTCAAAACCACATGAACTGGATTTCATGACGGTATCCAGTTATGGCGGTGGCACCGTATCTTCGCGTGATGTAAAAATCCTGAAAGATCTAGATGGCGAAATCCGTGGTAAAGATGTACTGGTGGTAGAAGACATTATCGATTCCGGCAACACCCTGAGCAAAGTTCTGGAAATTCTGCAAACCCGTACCCCAAACTCGATTCAGCTCTGTACCTTGGTCAGCAAACCTTCACGCCGTGAAATTAATCTGGATGTGCAGTTCCTTGGCTTTGAAGTCGAAGACAAGTTTATTGTCGGTTACGGCCTCGATTATGACCAGAAGTACCGCCATTTGCCTTTTATTGGTGAAATTGGTCTTTAAGAGATCCAACTTTAAAAAGTGGCGACAGTCACTTTTTTTATGTCTGCTTCACATGAACAAAAAGCTAACATTCCGTTTCAGGACTTCGCTGGATTGAAGACTTGACTTATCCGATGATGATTTCTGAACATGACTTAAAAACAAAGACATGATAAGAAAGGAGCATACATATGTGGTCACTTATAGTTGCAATTGTTATTGGTTTTATCGCAGGTTTAATTGCGCGTGCAATCCATCCTGGAGATGACAAGGCAGGCTTTATTATGACAACCCTACTGGGGATTGCCGGTTCATTACTTGCGACCTATGGCGGTCGTATGCTAGGTCTTTATGAGGAAGGTTCAGCAGCAGGCTTTATTGCTTCGGTGATTGGTGCCATTATTATTCTGTTTATCTACAACATGGTCACCAAACGCAGAACTGTCTAAATATTTAATTGAATAATTTCTGTTTTGCAATAAAAAAGCACCCTGTCGGGTGCTTTTTTATTGCTGGGTTTTTCAAGATTCAATTCAAAGCTTCTGCTGTCGATATACTTCAGATGACCAAGCAAAAGTTAAGATTAAAGACCGAGTTCTGTCAGAATCTTTTCAATCTGTTCAGCCGGATAGGCACCCATGACTTTAAAACCATTCGAGAAAATAATTGCTGGGGTACCTTGAATATTTAGGGATTTAGCCAAGGCCAAGTTGCGTTCTACCGGATTAGCGCAGCCTTTGCCAGATTTAGACTGAATACCCTTAGTAATCAGATCATCCCAGGCTTGAGCCGGATTTTTTTCACAATAAATCTGTCGTGAAGGGGCTATAGATTGCGCTTTCAGTGGCAGAACAAAAGTGTAAATGGTTACGTCATTGAGCTTTTTAAGTTCTAGTTCAAGCTGTTTGCAATAGGGGCAATTGGGGTCAGAAAAAATCGCCAGCTGACGCTTGCCAGTGCCTCGTACTGTTTTCAATGCATCCTGTAAAGGCAGCTTTTTCCAGTCGATACTGTTCTGTTTCAGCACCAGATCCCGGGTAAGATTTTGCTTATCGGCAAGGCGAATCATAGACCCACCGATGAGATGCTTGGCATCCTCGTTCAGGTAAATCACTTGTCCATCCATAGAACCACTATAGATCCCTTTCATTTCCGTAGTCTGAAGATTTTCAATCTTCAGGTCTGGGCTATGTTTGGCCAGGTTAGCTTTGACTGTATTAATATCGGCAAAGCTAAGGCTCGTAGCCAATACCGTCATGGCCAGCAGTAGGATAGGTTTCAGCATGAATCTCCTGCTCATGTCAGAGTAAAGTAGTGCTAATTCTATGCGTTTCATGCAGAAAAATCAGATGATTTATGTACTGTCATGTTTCACTATTCTTAATGTTTCACGTGGAACATAAACTACTTATGAAATAGAAGTAACCGGATTAATCTCTACAGAAATATGCACGATTTCTTCATGAATAGAAATCGCTTCACGGACCTGATCAGGACTTAAATCTAGCGCAGTCTCCAGCGCCACAAAACAGGCAAACTTGCCTTTCCCAACGCGGGAAACATGCAGGTCAGACAGTTTTACTAAAGGACCAAATTCCGCGACAACTTCCCGGATTTCATCTACCACCGGTGCATCCATATCGGCATCTAGCAGGGTTTTGGCAGTCTGTTTCAATAAACCAATAGACCAGCGTGCGACCAGAACTGAGCCAACAATTCCGAGCACAGCATCCAGAATATCCCAGCCAAAATACTTACCGGCAAGCAGGGCTATGATGGCAAAGACTGAAGTCAGGGCATCTGCTACTACATGCATAAATGCTGCCTGATGATTCAGGTCATGCTGATGGTCAGAATGGCTAGTATGATACTCATGATCGTGGTGATGCCCATGAGCATGTTCATGTCCACCATCATGCAGCAACCAGGCACAGACCAGATTAATAAATAAACCTAAAATCGCAATAGGAATGGCTTCATTATAGTGAATCTCTACCGGAGCAAACAGGCGTTCAATCGAATGGAAAGCCATAAAGCCCGCAATCACCAATAGCATGATGGCACTACTATAACCTGCCAGAATTTCAATACGCCAAGTCCCCATATTAAAGCGAGGATCATCGGCATAATGACGTGCTGCTTTGTAGGCGGCAAAGGCAAGTCCCAAGGCCAGGACATGGGAACTCATATGCCAGCCATCTGCCAGCAAGGCCATGGATTGAAAGACCCAGCCACCCATAATCTCAAATACCATCATCACGGCAGTCAGGATTGTGGCGAGCAGTATCTTCTTCTGTGCCAGTGGATTGCCTTGATCAAACTGATGGTTGTGCTGTGGAGCGGTATTGTTTTGCATTTGAGTGGTCTTATTTATATACTCCCCCTTAGTATATTTATTTTTGGAGACTTGTGGTGAGTCATGTACATGAAGATAAAAAAATATTAAATCGTGTACGGCGTTTAAAAGGTCAGATTCATGCGGTAGAAGCCTCACTGACACAACAAGAACCCAGCTGTATTGATGTGCTACAACAGGTCGCTGCCATTAAGGGGGCGGTGAATGGTCTGATGAATGAACTGATTGAGGAGCACCTTAGAGAGCATGTAATCAAAGATCCAGAAGCTGTCAATGAACAGGATCTTCAGGAATTTTTAAAATTGCTCAAGCGTTATGGCTGATTTTTTCTGCTGAATATTTTCGTTTTGTTTACAGCAAGATAATTGACCGCTTTTTCATCTAACCGATACACTGCTTTCCATTCAAATTTTTATTCAACATCATTTTTCTGGAAGCGTGATGTTGAACTTCTATGGCAGCAGCATGACAATAAATACCACATGGCGACCATTCGCCATGGTCAGCCTTACATTGATTATGGGGACTATCGGCACGGCACTAGCCAGTCCGCTTTACCCTATTTATCAACAGGTTTGGGATCTATCTCCAAGCCAGATTACTTATATTTTTGTCGCCTATATGTTTGGCTGTCTAGGCACTCTGTTGTTTCTGGGACGAACCAGTAACAGTATTGGTTTTTTAAGAACCTTACAAATCGGCTTGGTATTTATCAGTCTAGGCTTAATCATTTCCGTCTTTGCAGACAATGCACTGATTTTATCAGTGGGGCGTTTCATTATCGGCATTGCCTCAGGTCTCATGACCACTTCTGCCATGATTGGCATGATGCAAACCATTCCAGAGAGTCATAAGCAGTTTGCACCGCAACTGGTATCGATTCTGACTGCAATTGGCTTTGGTCTGGGTCCTTTGGTCGGCGGAATCATTGCGCAGTTTTCTCAGACGCCACTGATCACTCCATATCTACCTATTATTTGGGGAGCAGTACTGTGTTTTATTGGCTTGTTCTGGTTAAAAGTGCCAGCATTTGAACGTCAGCCCTTTAGTATTGCACCGAAATTACTGCGTCCTGAGCCTCAATATCATGCTTTGTTTATGATCGTGGGTTTGACCGCATTTTGTGCCTTTGCTGCCTTTAGTTTATTTGCCTCACTGTCACCCTCTTTTGTGCAGGATATTCTGCCTTGGCATGGGCCTCTAGTCAGTGGTACCGCCATCACCTGCATTTTGCTGATTTCTGCCATGGTGCAGTTCTTTGCTAAAGCGGTTGCTGCAAAGAAATGTCTGAATATTGGCTTGATCATTATGTTTGCGAGTCTGATAAGTCTTGCACTGTGTATGCTCTTCAAAACGAGTATCTTATTTTTTGTCAGTGATATTCTGTTTGGAATTGGGCATGGCTTTGCCCTGATGGGCGCATTTGGCGTGATTCCTGCAATCACGACCTTACAGAATCGGGCCGCAGTCATGTCGACCTATCTGTTTATGGGTTATTTAGGCACGATTGTGCCGATTATTGCAGTGGGTTATCTGGCCGATCATTTTGGTTTGGGTTTGGCTGTTATCAGCTTCTGTGCGGTGATTAGTATTTTATGTGTAGTTCTCTGGGTATCACATCAGAAACTGCATGTAAAAGCCTGTTAAAAAGCCCTCAATTGAGGGCTTTTTATATATCTTGAAGATTATTTTCCAATACAGAAGATAATTTAATAAATTAAAATAAATAAAATCAAATACTTAATAATTAAAATAGAATACAGTGACTAATCAGTGACTTTTTATATCATCACTAAGTCATTGTTATTAAATACTCAATCTGATTTTTTACGATCCAATTGATAGATGATCCAAGTGCAGTATTTGAATAGTTAATCCATTATATGTACACACTTCCACTCCTGCTATAAGGGGATGGAATTTATACACACGTTAGTGATTAATGAGTATTCGGCTATCTCTAGGGTGTATATTTTCGGACACGTTAAACGGCAGTATTACGGCAATTTTTTTGCATAGTTAGGGAAATGTTATGGTTTTTCTGACATCACTTAATGGTTTTATTGGAATCTATGCGGTAACTTTACGGTAACTCAAAATTCTATTATTGAGCATCAGTTATATAAGATCCACAATGTTTACATTTACGTGCATCAAATCTAATAAGTTCTCTACAATCAGGACAATTTTTGTGGGGAACATTTTCAAATAAAGGTTGGCTTATATTTGGTGTTTGAATTTGGTTTATTGGTTTTTGGCTCGCAGGTATGACATCGGAGCTTCCACAAAACTTACACTCACCTAAACCTGACCTACGCCAAACCATGTATATCAAACCAGGAATGATGTAAAAAAGAATTAAAATAAGCGTAATCCAACCACTACCTTTTAATTTGGATTCACCACATTGTTTGCATTTGTTGCAATAAATAATAGCCATAAAACTTCAACTTTTAATTTTTTATTAATATATGAATATTATTCAGTTATCGTTCAATAATCAATCAACCCTCATATCTCATTAAAAAAATAATCATAATCCTATTTTATTTGCTAAATTGCTAAGCTTAAGGTGAAAGTCTTATGCTGTAAGGGCTTACACTTAGCATTAAGCATTTTTCTGTTTTGCTAAACTGCTAATTAAGTTGCTAAATAACCATTTCATTTAGCAACTTAGCAACTGCTAAAAACCTTGCTTGCTAAACTCAAAGCCCCATGTTTTAAGGCTTTAAGCAATTATTTAGCAACTTAGCAGTATTCTTAGAGATTTGGATTCATTTCTATATATTTTCTTCTACCTAACTCAGTCATCCGTATATAGTTAAAATCCTCTAGTTCCTGTAAAACCTGATCCAATAACTGCTTATTATTGCGTATAGGATTAGGAGCATACCCTTGAGCTTTTGAATAAAGAATACTTTTATCCTTTTGCTTTACCAACCACTTCAAAAGCTTCTCTGCATGACTTTCCTTCTTTGGCTCTATATCCGCATACCGTAGCCATTCTTTAAGTGAATAACGAACAATGTCACATGCAGCACTCATGATCTCTTTTGATACTTCATGTCGTTGTTCAAAAAAAGCTAATACCGTAGCAATACGTCTTGCCAATTGAGCAGCACGACTAGCAAATGGCTTGATGGTTTCATATTCCTTTCCGTCAAGCTGTAGCTGTTCACACTCGTTATAAAATACAAGATCATATTGATCTGCTTCTCTACTCAATTTTAATAGGTTTCGACTAGGTGCTGATTTTTCTCCATCCTGTATGACCTTTGGTATATCAGCCTTTGCTATTAATTCGGCACAACGCCCCCAATAAGCTGTTAGACGCACATCATCCATTAATCCTTTGGAATGTAGCCTGAAAGCTTCATCTTGCATTCTACGACCTGCTAGGCTCTCAGGTGCAGCAAATAAGAAACGTGGTAAAAAACCTTGCTCTCGTTTGATCGGGTCTTTTAATTCCTTCGATAAAATTTCATGTTGCCCCTGTAAATTAAAAGTTAATCGCACATCATAAGCTTGACCACTACCATTCTCATTTGACTTGGCTCTCTGTCTTTGAACAAAACCATCATCAAATAATTTGGTAAAGCCTCCCAATACATTATTCGCAGTTTCACTTTTCATACTATGACCACCAAAGAATTGAGCAGCTTCATCAGTATTAATAGATACGTTTAAAACAGTGCCATCAATGTATAAACCTGCTAATGATTCAAAAGTAATGTCATTAAACAAAGTCTTTGGGTTTTGCGGTTCGGGATTCTCAGCCATAAAAGCATCCCTGTCTTTTTTGGGTATCTCTAGCAATCTCGCTTTCCATTGCTCGTGAGTTAATTTAAATACCTCATATTGTTGTTTCTCATACTCATGGATAGCCTTGTCTGATATTTCCTTACATGAGCTTTTACGACTACCGCTACCTCCCTCAGTAATCAGAAATAAACTACATGGTTCACCGTTGCCATAAATATCATTCACTTTAGGTGCATTAACTTGAGCTTGAGCAATATGTGACATTGTTCCGAGTACACACATCGCAGCCATCGCAATAGGAGCTTGCACACGCTCTGCAATAGCTTCACTTGCTTGTCTAGCTAATAGTGGCAATGAACCAATAGGAAATGGCGTAGGCTTTGCATTATTTACTTGGCTTAATGGCATAGGTTGCTGCCATTCAGTTTTTTTCTGTGGTTTGGAATCAAACTCAGATATTAAGCCCATGTTATTCAAAATATGATTGACCGTGCTTAAAGCCTCACTTGAAGACATGCCAGCGTGTTCAAGTAATTTATAGCCATCTCCTGCGATTGTTTCACCTGTACCCTGTGAGCATATAAATGAGCCATCACCGTTTTGATTATCGAATCTAAACCGATCATCACCGCCACAAATCGGGCACGAGCTATGATCTGTATTATTGGCTGGTAACTGATAACCGAGTTTTGCAATGATCTCGGGCCATCGATTCCTGGCCAATAACTTTGATTGTTCATAAGGCAATGATATAGTTAAACTTGTACATTCAACCGCTTTGGTCTTATTTATAGTCGAAAGCGGTTTTTTTATTTCTTTTTCCGCTATTGGTAATGATTCAACCCATCTAATTAATTCATCAGCATTATGCCAAGTATCACTATGAACAATTTGAGATATAAAAGGCGTTCCCTTTTGGTGAATAAACCCGGCTAAACGCATAACTCTAGACACGTCATGAATCGCTTTATCTGCTCCATCATAAGCAAAATAATGAATCAACCGTTTTTGTAGCGCTGTGAATTGATTTAAAGGAATTTCCCCCTCATTAACAATCCAATAGGCATGGTGTTTACCCTGTGACGTTTCTATAATTAGATTAGGTGCTGGGCTTAAATCTTTTAAACGCTTAACCCTGCTATTATCAACTGTGTCAAAGTCTACCCATAAGGCACGAATGCGCTTTATATTGTTAGCTTTTCGCCCTTGAAGGTCTGTTTCATTGATAGTGACAAATATCCCTGCACCTAGTCTATTTAAATGCTCTAAAGCATTTTTATGATCGTCCAACGCACCACTAATTGTACGAACTAGGTTTTGCGCACCATCCTTATGGTCAGCGAAAGTTTGAAAGGTAAATTGTTCATTCTTACAATCCAGCATCTCAAGCATCTTTTGAGCCGCTACCAAGTCGGGAGTCAATAATTTAGCTATGCTATTCACTTAGTCATCCCCATTATTTTTATTAAATAAGTCTAGTTGCAAAACCCTTTTTAAGTGGTTGATCTTACTTAAAAGAATTGGTTTATCATTTTTCCAAAATGCCATGCATCTAGCAGAATGGCTTACTGAATCTTTACTTGTTTCGTATCGCTGACAAATCTCATTAAACTGATCAAAGCGTATATTTAAGTAATTTTCCATGCTATTGAATGCCTCAATATATTGGATCTTAAAATCAATGGCTTTTTTCCCAGTAAAGCCCATAACTAAAAGAACAAAGCCATCCTTTGTGATCTCATACATAGGTTGTTTTTTCCCCTGCTGATCAACATAAGTGGTCTGTGTAAAATTGCGCTCTCTAAAATCATCAGGACAAGGTAAGCTTCTGATTAGTCTTTTCAAGTCACTTGCACGCTTCCCAAAAGCTTTGGCTATTAGTAGATCGGTTGTAATGGCTTGACCGCTTCTGATTAAAATATAGTCTTTCATTTTTCAAGCCTCCATTTCTGTTTTATGGCTTGCAATGCGCTCCGCTATCCATAGATCAATATCAGATTCAATCCACGCTACACGGCGAATTGATAGCGTTATAGGTTTAGGAAATTTGCCCTCGCTCATCAGGGCATAGATGGAAGATGCACCAAGCCCTGTTTTAGCTTGTACCTCTTTACGGCGAATTAAACGTGTGCTTTCTGCTTTGTGATTATTAAATGTGGTCATAAGACATACCTTTTTCGGATCGCCATGCCACACTAGAAATTAATATTTTATAAACAATGAGATGCACTAATCCAAAACCGTAATATATGAATATTTACAGTCAATATTTGACAAATAGTAAGGGGATTATGTAATGTGCATTTAAATCGTTTTACATATTAGATTCCTAATGTGTGCTTGTGACGGCGGTTTAAAATTCGGCTCTAAAGCAACTATTAATTGCTTTTGCCATTTGGGGGGTACTTCGACCTACCCCCCATTCCAATTAAGTAATCCAAAGAATTACTACAAATTCAGACTATAAAGAAAAATCATTTTCTGCAACTCATAAAACCCACTTTTTGTTTATTTTTTAACCAATCAGTCAATAAAAGCATTGAATATATGAGCACAATATGATATGCACATATTTTTAAGCGTTCTTCTTAGCCTCAGTATTAAAGAAAATTAAGTTCGGCTCGTAAATCAAACTAAATACAAAATCACTCCATTTTTGCATCATCACTTTACGTTCTTTTTCGTACTTAGCTTTGTTATACACACCTCGCACACCTTTGGTTGCATGGTTTAAACAAGCTTCGATTGCATCACTATTAAAACCTTGCTCATTTAAATGAGTGCTAGCTGTTCTTCTCAAGTCATGGACTGTAAAGGGTGGCAAGTCTGTCAATGCTAATGCTGATTTTTGCGCCGTGTTAAAAGCGTTATGGCTGATATGAGTACCTGATTTTCGACCGACAAAAACAAAAGGCTCATTGCCTGCAATGGCTTTTAATTCCTTAAATATCTCTATCACTTGATCTGACATAAAGACAATCATTTCACGGCTATGACCTGTCGCACTATCTGCTTTTGTTTCAGGAATTAGCCATATACGGCTATCAAAGTCGATATGCTCCCACTTGGCTTTTAATAGCTCTGATTTTCGCACCAATGTAAGCAATGAAAGCAAAAGCCCTAGTTTTCTAGGTCTGTATATTCTTGAGTTTAGTAGGGTAGTGTAATAAGTACGGATTTCATTTGTACTTAAATACCTATCTCTAGGCTTTGCCTTGTGTACGTGTCGAGATGGAATAGCTAAAACTGGGTTATAAGGTACAAAACCTAAAGTCATTGCGTAATCAAACATACGCTTCAACAAGCCCCTGACCTGATTAGCAGCTGCATCATATCCCTGTTCTTTTTTGCGCCATATAGTACGGCGTATATCCTCAATGCTGACTTGATCTAATGGAATGTTTCCCATTATTGGATAAATATCATTACTCAGGCACAAAAGCATGTTGTAAGGGTTTTTACGGTCTTTTTGGATAACTTCTTTTAAGTAGCGTTCGCCGTAGTCCTTAAACAAAATACTTTTAGGTTTAATCTTATCTTGCTTTGGTGAAATACCTCTAGCCACTAATGAAGCGGATTCATCTCTGATCTGTCTAGCATCCTTTAGAGATAAATCAGGATAGCGACCTAAAACCAATCTTTCTTGCTTTCCATTCAATGAATAACGATACCACCAAGATTTAACACCTGTGGTCGTAATATCTAGGAACAAGCCATTCGCTACAGCATCTTTCGCCGTATATCTTTTTTCACTAGCTTTTAAATTCTTAATCTCTCGATCAGTAGAAAATAAAATCTTACTACCCTGTGCCATATCTTAGTCACCATAGATAAATATTAAACACTATCCAGCCTTGTGACTTAATAGTGACTAAAAAAATCATAGCATCAGTTGAATATATAGAACATATTGGAACAATAAAAACGCGATAAAAAAGCACTAAGTTACTAAAACTTAATGCTATTTAATTAAAAAAAGAATCTATTAGAATTTATTAGAATAACAGATGGATTTGAAATTACTTTCCAATACAGAACGATCCAAAGATCTTGCCCAGCAGGTCATCCGCACTAAAGTCACCGGTGATCTCACCTAAAGCATTCTGTGCCAGACGCAAGGATTCTGCCACTAACTCACCTGCGTTATATACCACCAGTTGTTCACGGGCTTCAGCCAGATACACCTGGGTACGCTTCATTGCGTCTAAATGACGAGTACGGGCAATAAAGGTGTCTTCTTCAGGCTGGAAGCCTGCATGCGCTGTAATCGCCTCTATGAGCCCTTGCACACCGGTTTCCTGCTTGGCTGAGACAGTGATATGACGGAAACCCTGAAAATCGCCAATGATAGCTTCGGCACCGGTCAAATCTGCTTTATTACCAATCAGCATCAGGCGTTTCGGTTCAATATGTTCAGCAAAATATTCCTGTGCCAGTTGTAATGGATTATCACCCTGACTCAGGTCATAGACCAATAACAGCAGATCCGCCTGCTCAATTTCCTTGATTGCACGACGAATCCCTTCTTTTTCCACGATATCACCCGTTTCACGCAGACCGGCAGTATCCGTCAGGGTAATTGGCAAACCATTTAAGGTAATTTTCTCATGCAAAACGTCACGTGTCGTACCCGCAATATCGGTCACAATGGCGCGTTCAATCCCGGCCAAAGCATTCAGCAAGGACGATTTACCGGCATTAGGTTTACCGGCAATGACCACCTGCAAGCCTTCACGTAATAATTGTCCCTGACGTGCCGATTGCTGTACCGCGGTGACTGAGCTGGCAACATCATCCAGCAGGGCCAGAATTTTACCATCGGCCAGAAAATCAATTTCTTCTTCCGGAAAATCAATCGCTGCTTCCACATGCAAACGCAGATGAATCAGTTTTTCTAAAACCGTATTGACCTTGGTTGAAAATGCACCTTGTAAAGAACGTACCGCAGAACGTGCTGCAGCCTGCGAGGTCGCGTCAATCAGGTCGGCAATCGCTTCGGCCTGTACCAGATCAAGCTTACCATTTTCAAAGGCACGCATGGAGAATTCACCCGCTTTGGCTGCTGTTGCCCCAAGTTCCAGCAAACGTGCCAGCAGGGCATTCTGGATGACCGGACCGCCATGGCCTTGCAGTTCCACCACATCTTCGCCCGTGAAAGAATTTGGATTCGGGAAGCAGATCGCTAAACCTTCATCCATGACTTCACCTGCCGCATCATAAAACTGGCGAAAACCGGCAAATCGGGCTTTTGGCAATTCTTTTCGAGTTAGCGCCTGCGCAATTGCATAAGATTTTGGACCAGACAGACGAATCACCCCAACGCCGCCACGTCCCGGTGGTGTCGCAATCGCAGCAATCGTAGTGGTTGGGTTGAGCATAAAATTCACCTGCAGAAGAACAAAAAGTACAGCCAAAAAAAATCCGCCTAAGATTACCATCTTAAGCGGATTTATTCAGCCCGTCAGTTCAACTTAGTTGACTGGCTTTGCCTCATCACGTTGTGCACGATCTTTGGCAACAGACTTGTTGATCAAGCTTTGCTGCAGGATGGTAATCAGGTTGTTGACAATCCAGTACAGCACCAGACCAGCCGGGAAGAACAGTAAAAATACTGTAAAGATCACTGGCATGATCTTGAACACTTTCGCCTGCATTGGATCAGTCGGTTGTGGGTTCAACGACTGCTGGATATACATTGTTGCACCCATCAGCAATGGCAGGATGAACCAAGGATCCATTGAAGATAAATCCTGAATCCACAGCATCCATGGTGCATGACGCAGTTCCACAGATTCCATCAGTACCCAGTACAATGCCAGGAAGATTGGCATTTGCAGCAAGAGCGGTAAACAGCCGGCAAGTGGATTTACCTGCTCGCGTTTGTACAGTGCCATCATCTCTTGAGAGAAGCGCATACGGTCTTCACCGAACTCTTCTTTCATACGCTGCATTTCTGGCGCAATCACACGCATTTTCGCCATAGAGCGGTAACTCTTCGACGACAATGGCCACAGGATCAGTTTTACCAGAATAGTCAACAGAATGATCGCCCAGCCCCAGTTACCTACCAGGCCATGGAAAAATTCCAGACCAACAAATAGTAGTTTGGCAATCGGCCATAACCAGCCATAATCTACAGTCTGGTTCAGACCTGTTGCCAGATCTTTGAGCTCTGACTGGATTTTTGGACCAGAATAGAAGGTCGCATCAATTTCAGCCACAGTACCGGCAGGTACATTGAAGGTCGGAGAGGTAAAGCCAATGATATTCATGTTATCAGTTGACTTACGCGATTCCAGCTTCGCCGTATAGGCCTCGCCATTGCCCTGCGTCAGCTTCAGGTTACCTGGTACCCATGCACTGACAAAGTAGTGCTGCACCATCGCAACCCAGCCGCCTTTAGCTTCAGTGCTGAGTTTTTCTTCAACAAAGTTGTCAAATTTCAACTTATTGTAATGCTCATCCGGGGTACCCCAAGCGCCACCTAAGAAAGTACCTAGAGTAAAGATACCTTGATCAGATTTGCCTGGATCCTCAGAATTGTCACGCTTGATCTGGCCAAACATTTGACCTTGCCAAGCCTGTCCACTGCGGTTGATAACCTTGTGGTTCACGACAACTGGATATTCACCTTCAGTAAAATTGAAGGTCTTGATGATTTCTACACCATCTGCCGTCTTGAATACCATTGGCACAGACAGAACTTTTACATTCTCGCCATCTTTATTTTTGACTGCCTTCGCATCTGCCAGGGTATAAGCAGTTTTTTCCAGCTCATAGCTTGGACGGCCATTACGGCTGCTGTCCGGTCCATTTAGACCAATTAAACCTGACTGCGCGACATAAGTACGTTTCGCATCGCTTTCCAGCATGACGAAAGGTTCATCGCTGTCTTTGTTTTTGTCATGATTGAGTAATTCAACACGAACAATATCACCACCTTTAGGATTAATCCAAAGATGATAAAGGTCAGTTTGTACTGAAATAAGCTGCTGACTTACAGGTGCTGTAGCATCCGTGGCTTGCTGCGCTGGAACATTTGCTTGTGGCACATCAGAAGCGGCGGTAGCCGTCTGAGCATTTGGCAAATCTGCTGACACTTCTTGCGACACAACTGCAGTTTCCTGCTGAGGTTGAGTTTCCGCATTTCCATAATCTTTTTGCCACGCCAAAATGAGCAAATATGCGACAACAAACATAGCCCCGAGAATTGCAATCCTGGCCCATTGTTGCATATGTATTACCCCAAGTGGTGAGAGTGATTTTGGTTCAATAAACGATCACGAAAGGGTACAGCAACGTGAAGCGTTTGAGAATCTATTTGCTGAAATGAAATAAAACGAATCGCTTTCGGAGGAACAGGATCGTATCCTGAGCCACCCCACGGATGACAACGGCAAATACGTTTAGTAGCCAGCCACACACCACGCACAGCTCCATGTGTATGGACTGCTTCCAAGGAATATTGAGAACATGTTGGAAGATAACGACAGCGTGGTCCCAATAAAGGACTAATCGCAATCTGATAGAAACGTATTAACCAATGCAGTAAACGTACCATTGGCCATCTCTACTTTTGTGGGGAGGGAGCTATTTTTGTATGCTTTTTGGCAAGACGGTTGAGTTTCTGCCAAGCAAATTGTAGTTGCTGGTGCAATTCTGCATTCGGGACTGTATCAATACCAGCTTTTGGCATCACCACAATATCCAGATCGCTGAGCTGCTGTTGATGCAGGCGAAAACTTTCGCGAGCAAGACGTTTTACTCGATTTCGTTCATGCGCACGGCGCACTTTTTTCTTGGCAACAACTAAACCCAAACGGCTATTTGGCAGTTCGGACGGTTTTGCAAGAAATAAGAAATGGGGTTGATGCACTTTTAAAAGCGCACCATCAAAGACACCTTTATAATCGGCAGCACAGCGTAATCGTAACTCTGTGCCAAAACCATAAAGTGTTGTCATATCACCCAAAGTCGGCGAAGCCTAACTGATTAAACAGTTAAGCTGTGACGACCTTTTGCACGACGGCGAGCTAGAACTTGACGACCAGCTTTAGTAGCCATACGAGCACGGAAACCATGAACGCGTTTACGCTTTAATTCAGATGGTTGGAATGTACGTTTCATGTCGAAACTCCAAAAATGATCTTTCTATGAAGGTCCGCGATTTTAGTGCTCATTGCTTGAGCTGTCAATGCAAAAGCATATTTCTTTTCAAATTAGTCTAGGGATTGGCTTGCCTGATACTTTTCAAATTGTGTAGTCAAAGAGTGAATAAAATAGTTAACCACAATATAAATAATTGTTTTAATGTTATATTTTAGTTATTAACATCTATATCAACAGATTTATCCACAATACTATACACAATTCAAATTTAGATTCTCGTTTTGAATTTAAATTTAAACCATGTGTCGGTTATCCACAGAAAGTCTGGATCTTATAAATAAATTCAAATTTATAAATTTAAATTTATTACTATTAGGAAGCTGTTTTTCTGTGGAAAATGCATTTTTAATTTTAATAAACATAATCTTATATTGTGGATAAAACTGTTTCTATAATTTTTATACTTTGTGGATAACTTTATGCTATATTTTATCCACAGCTTGCGGATAAACTTATCCACACTAGGTTTTAAATTTAAATTTATGCATGAAAAGCGCTTTTTTGAACGATTTATGCTGAATATTTCATGACAGATGTGGATAACTTGGTTAGAATGGCGACCCGCTTTCAGGTGCGGCAATGGCTTTTGAATAAACAATGGAATGAATAGGGGATTCACATGCTTTGGACAGACTGCTTAAATCGCTTGCGACAAGAGCTCTCTGGAAATGTCTTTACAATGTGGATACGCCCACTGGTTGCAGAGGAACTGGACGATACCCTTCGTCTTTATGCACCGAACCCTTACTGGACGCGTTACATTCAAGAACATCATCTGGAGCTGATCTCGATTCTGGCAGAACAGTTATCTGAAGGCCGGATCCGTAAAGTTGAAATTCTGGTGGATTCCCGACCTGGTGCGATTTTATCTGCCAGTGAACAGCCAGCGACCACCACGGCTGCTTTAGAAACACAGCCAATGAGTACGCCTGCGCCTCGCCTACGTAAAGAAAAAGAAGAATCGGTTAAAAATAGCCGCAAGCGTCAGCTAAATCCCTTATTCACTTTTTCTCTATTTGTGGAAGGCCGCTCGAATCAGATGGCCGCAGAAACCTGCCGTAAGGTTTTGACCCAGCTCGGTGCATCTCAACATAACCCATTATTTTTGTATGGCCCGACCGGTCTGGGTAAAACCCACTTGATGCAGGCAGTAGGGAATGCATTATTGCAAGCCAAACCGAATGCCCGCGTGATGTATATGACCGCAGAAAGCTTTGTGCAGGACTTTGTCAGCTCGCTGCAGCAGGGCAAGGTTGAAGAATTCAAGAAAAACTGTCGTTCTCTGGATTTATTACTAGTCGATGATATTCATTTATTGGCGGGTAAAGAGGCCAGTCTGGTTGAGTTTTTCTATACTTTTAACGCACTGTTGGATGAATCGAAACAGATCATCTTGACCTCGGATCGTTATCCGAAAGAATTGACGGAGCTGGATCCACGTCTGGTTTCACGTTTCTCATGGGGTTTGTCGGTAGGGGTTGAACCGCCCGATATTGAAACCCGTATTGAAATTTTACTTAAAAAAGCTGAAAGCAATGAAGTGGATCTGCCACGTAACTGCGCACTGTTTATTGCACAACAAGTGGTCGCCAATGTGCGTGAGCTTGAAGGTGCATTAAATAAAGTGGTGGCGATTTCCCGCTTTAAAGGCACACCGATTGATCTGGATGTAGTGCGTGAATCCTTAAAAGATGTTTTGGCGATTCGCGCCCGCACCATCAGTACTGAAAATATTCAGCGTGTGGTCAGTGAATATTTCCGTATTCCACTGAAGGAACTGGTCGGTCCGAAACGTACCCGTATTTATGCACGTCCGCGTCAGCTTGCAATGGGTCTGGCACGTGAATTGACCGGAGACAGTTTCCCGGAAATTGGCATGGCATTTGGTGGTCGTGACCACAGTACCGTGATGCACGCCTGTGAAAAAGTATTGAGTCTGCGTGAGGAAGATCCGATCTTCAACGAGGACTATAAAAACCTGCAGCGCCTGCTGCAAAGCTAAGCCAAAACGCTCAAATTCTGCGCTTGCTATGCGGCTTTTTTTGCCGCATAGTACAGTGCTAAATAATTAACTTTTCCATATTAATCTTCAGTTTTCAGAGGAATGTACCGTGCGTTTAAAAATCGCGAAAGAGAGCTTACTGAATGTTCTATCACATGTCGTAGGAGCGGTTGAACGTCGCCATACCTTAAACATTCTGTCTAACCTGAAAATTCAAGTGACAGCTCAAGCATTAACGGTGACTGGTTCAGATCTTGAGGTAGAACTGGTAGCAAGTATGCCTCTGAATGAAGGTGCATGTTTGCAAGCCGGTGAAACCACGGTTCCTGCACGTAAGCTGATTGATATCTGTAAATCTTTGCCATCAGCTGCGTTGGTAGATCTGCAAATTACTGAAGATCAGCGCTGTATTTTGAAGTCTGGAAACAGCCGTTTTGTGCTCGGTACCTTGCCTGCTGAAGACTATCCATTGCTGTCGACTGAAAACAGTCAGGGCACACAGGTAACTGTGACCCAGCGTGAACTAAAACGCCTGTTTGAAAAAACTGCTTTTGCGATGGCGGTACAGGATGTCCGTTTCTACCTGACCGGTACATTACTGGAAATTGATGCTAACCAATTGCGTGCAGTGACTACGGATGGTCACCGTCTGGCGCTGTGTGAAACAGCTGCGCAATCGACTGCAGCTCAGCCAATCCAGGCGATTGTGCCACGTAAGGCAGTAGGTGAATTACAGCGTTTACTTAGTGTTGAAGATGATCAGTTATCATTGCTGATTGGTCGTGAATTGCTAAATGTAACTATCACTGTTGCAAACCGTGATAAGGAGCAGGGGGATACTACAGTACGTTTCACCACCAAATTGATTGATGGTAAATTCCCTGACTATCGCCGTGTGATTCCACGTGGTGGTGACAAGCACGTGATCATCGCACATGACGTATTCAAGCAATCTCTGCAACGTGTTGCGATTTTGAGTAATGAAAAACTTCGTGGTGTATTCCTGAACTTTAATGCGGATTCACTGCAACTGCGTGCCAATAACCCGGAGCAGGATGAAGCGATTGAAGATCTGGCCATTCAGTATGCGGATGCACCCATGGAAATGTCTTTCAATGCGCAATATTTGCTAGAAGTCTTGGGTGTGCTGGACGGTGATGATGTCTCCATGAGCATGACCGAAGCAAACCAGTCCGTGTTGGTTCAGGATCCTGCACATACTGATCAAACTTATGTGGTCATGCCGATGCGCGTTTAAGCGGCAGCATCCAGGCACAAGCTAATCATGCATATTACGCGTCTGCATATAGAGCGTGTACGAAATTTAAAAACGGTTGCTCTCCAGGGATTGCAGCCGTTTAACGTTTTTTATGGCCAGAATGGTTCAGGCAAGACCTCTGTTCTGGAAGCCATTCACCTGCTGGCCACAGGGCGTTCTTTTCGTACCCATATTCCTAAAAATTACATTCAACACAGCGCTTCGGATGCGATCGTGTTTGCCCAGTCTGATACCGAAAAAGTCGGTATGCAGAAAATGGCCAGTGGTGAGCAGTTGATCAAGGTAAATGGTGATCTAGTGGCGACCCAGGGGCAGCTGGCCAAGCTGCTACCTTTGCAGCTGATTGATCCACAAAGCACCGATATTATCGATCATGGTGCCAAGCCACGCCGACAGTTATTGGACTGGTTAATGTTCCACGTGGAACCAGAGTTCTATCATGCCTGGCAATATTATTCGCGTGCCTTGAAGCAGCGCAACAGCTTGCTAAAGTCTAGGCGCTACCTCAGTCTGTCAGAGCTGGAACCGTGGAACCAGATGCTCAGTCAATATGGTGAGATTCTGCATTCACAACGGGTCGGTATTGTCGAGCAATGGAAAGTTTTCTTTGAAGAAGACCTGAAACATTTGCTGCCAGATCTTACGATTAGCCTGGATTATAGTCCCGGTTTTCATACTGAAACTGGCCTGCTCAATGACCTGACCAATCATCATGAGCGGGACATTGAAAGACGCTATACAGAATACGGCCCACATCGCGCAGATTTGCGTCTGAAGACCCCTCTGGGAGATGCAGATGTGATCCTGTCTCGTGGACAGAAAAAGCTGCTGCTGATGGCGTTAAAACTGTCTCAAATTGCAATGCTACATTCTTGTAATAAGGAAACTGTGGTATTATTAGATGATCTGACAGCAGAATTAGATTTAACCGCACAACAACGTTTAATTGAGCGATTGAGCCAACTTGGTAGTCAAGTTTTTATTACCACTTTAGACCGCGAATCAGTACAAAAGCATTTACATGATTTGTCTATCTCATATCAGTTATTCAATGTTGAAAACGGTATCGTTCAGGTTGTTGTGCAATAGTATTTTAAAGTTTTACCCATCTTTGGATAGACCTATTTTTCACTAGGGAGAAACCATGAGTTCAGAAGATCAAGCTGCTTCTCAACCAGAACAAACCATTGAAAAGGCTTATGATTCCTCTAGCATCAAGGTATTACGTGGTTTAGACGCTGTGCGTAAGCGTCCGGGTATGTACATTGGTGATACAGACGACGGTACAGGCTTACACCACATGGTTTTCGAGGTGGTTGACAACTCGATTGACGAGGCGCTGGCAGGTCACTGTGATGAAATTTTAGTGACTATTCATGAAGATGAATCGGTGTCAGTCTCAGATAACGGCCGTGGTATTCCAACTGATATTCACCCTGAAGAAGGTGTGTCTGCAGCAGAAGTAATTCTGACTATTCTACATGCCGGCGGTAAGTTTGATGATAACAGCTATAAGGTCTCTGGTGGTCTGCACGGGGTAGGTGTTTCGGTTGTAAATGCCCTGTCAGAAAAACTGGAACTGACCATTCATCGTGCTGGTCATATTCACCAACAGGAATACCGTCATGGCGATTCACAGTACCCGTTAAAAGTCATCGGTGATACAGACCGAACCGGTACCCGTGTACGTTTCTGGCCAAGTGCTGAAACCTTCAGCCAAACCATTTTCAATGTCGATATTCTGGCGCGCCGTTTACGTGAACTGTCGTTCCTGAATGCCGGTGTGCGTATCGTACTGCGTGATGAACGCATTAATGCGGAATATGTATTTGATTATGAAGGTGGTCTGTCTGAATTTGTGAAATATATCAATGAGGGCAAAACTCACCTGAATGATATCTTCCATTTTACTACGATGGCGGAGAACGGGATCGGGGTAGAAGTGGCATTGCAATGGAATGATTCTTATCAGGAAAATGTACGCTGCTTTACCAACAACATCCCGCAAAAGGATGGTGGTACGCATTTAGCCGGTTTCCGTGCTGCACTGACCCGTGGTTTAAATAACTATATGGACAGTGAAAATATTCTGAAAAAAGAAAAAGTTGCAGTATCTGGTGATGATGCACGTGAAGGCTTGACTGCGATTGTATCGGTGAAAGTACCGGATCCGAAATTCTCATCACAGACCAAAGAAAAGCTGGTGTCGAGCGAAGTAAAAACTGCGGTCGAACAGGCCATGAATAAGTCATTCTCAGAGTACTTGTTAGAGAATCCGCAAGCAGCGAAATCAATCGCGGGTAAAATCATAGATGCCGCACGTGCCCGTGATGCAGCGCGTAAAGCACGTGAAATGACGCGTCGTAAGAGTGCTTTAGACATTGCCGGTCTTCCAGGCAAACTGGCAGACTGTCAGGAAAAAGATCCAGCATTGTCTGAGCTGTACCTGGTCGAGGGTGACTCGGCGGGTGGTTCTGCGAAACAGGGTCGTAACCGTAAGATGCAGGCAATCTTGCCACTGAAAGGTAAAATCCTGAATGTAGAACGTGCGCGTTTCGACCGTATGATTTCATCGGCTGAAGTGGGGACGCTGATTACTGCACTGGGCTGTGGTATTGGCCGTGAAGAATACAACCCGGACAAGTTGCGTTATCACAAAATCATTATCATGACCGATGCTGACGTAGATGGTTCGCACATCCGTACCTTGCTGTTGACCTTCTTCTTCCGTCAAATGCCGGAACTGGTAGAACGTGGTCATATTTATATTGCACAGCCACCGCTATACAAGCTGAAAAAAGGCAAGCAGGAACAGTACATCAAGGATAATGATGCACTGGAAACTTACCTGATTTCGAATGCGATTGATGAACTTGAACTGCATATCAGTGCGGATGCACCTGCTATTCGTGGTGATGCACTGGCAAATGTGATTGCGGATTACCAGACCTCGCAAAAAAGCTTGAATCGTTTGACGCTACGTTATCCTGCAACATTGCTGGATGGTTTATTGGCACTTGAAGCATTTAAACTGGATCAGGCAACTGATCTGGATTATGTGGAAAACTGGGCAATGCAGTTGCGTCAACACATCGAAGACAAGCAACCAAGCCTGCGTCCTGAGCTGGGTATTGAAACCTTCGAGAAGGAAGATGCAGAAGGCAACAAGTCTGTGACTTATCTGCCACGTATCACGATTTATATCCATAACCTGCCACATGTTTATCTGCTGGATTCAGGTCTGTTGGGTTCAAGTGAATATGCACGTTTATTGAAGAACTCGAAGAGCTGGTTCACGTTACTTGAAGAGGGTGCTTACCTGCAAAAAGGTGAGCGCAAGATTCTGGTGAATAGCTTCCATGAAGTATGGCAGCACATCCTGCAAGACTCACGTCGCGGCATGATGATCCAGCGTTATAAAGGTCTGGGTGAGATGAATGCGGATCAGCTGTGGGAAACCACCATGGATCCAGAAAACCGTAACATGCTACAGGTAACGGTACAGGATGCGATTGAAGCAGATCGTATGTTCTCTTGCTTGATGGGTGACGATGTAGAACCACGCCGTGCCTTCATTGAAGAGAATGCTCTGAACGCAGATATCGATGCATAACTGATACACAATACACTTAAAAAAGCACCTTTCGGGGTGCTTTTTTTATGATCAATTTATGCTAATGTCATTTTAACTGGTTAGCATATTCAGCAGCTGATCAGTGATTCTGGCACCCTATCTGGTGATTTTTTTATTCGCAGTATTTGTCTGATCTGGGCCAGCCTATAGCAATAAAGAGGTTTATCCATGGATAGCCAGCTTGAAGAAGTTCGTGAAATTTGGGCCAATGCATTCTATACCGGTCATTATGAGGTTCTGCGTCAGTATGAGCATGAAGACTTTAAGGTGGTGTTTGAGCAGAAAAACCGTGTAGAAACCAGTTATGTCCGTTATGACAGGATTGCGCATGCGGTCAAGAATGGGGTCTGGAAGCCGCATAAGCCGGAAGTAGAATATGAAGATTACGAATATAATGCGGATCAGACGGAATGCTGTGTGGTGACTGGTTTAGCTAAAGATAAACATCGTATTCAGGAATTGTGGCGCTATGCAAATGAATGGAAAATTATTGAACTTCGATTTCTAAAATCCTAGATTTTCAACTGCTTAACAAAGTTATAAAAATAAAGTAATTAATAAATCAAAATATGTGTGAATAGTACCGTTCCTAAATAAGTTCAAAGCTTGATCAATAGTGTGGATAACTCCAAAGTTATCCATATTTATTTATGTGAATAAGATAGTATTTATCCACAATAGATTTACTTTTAAATCAGCTCTTATTTTAAATTCAAAATTATTCTCTGGTGACTTGTGGGTAAATATTTTTAAATTTAAAATAATGTTTTAAATTTAAATGAGCAGCTTATGCGGGATTTCTACGTTTGAGCCAGAACTGTCCAAAACAGATTAGTTTGCTTGCTCTTTTTATGGAAAATTAAAATAAATATTATATAAAATAACCGCTTATATAGTTAATTTAGTTTTGTTTAATAGTGGGCGTGGAACATGTTTTTGCTTGGAAAATTTAAGTGTAGTTAAACTACATAATTATTTTAATAATCAAGTGAAATTTAATTTTATTTTTAAAATCATTGGGTTAAATATGGTTATTACTGGTTTATTCTTTAGGTTGCTTTTCTAGATCAGTATTTATATTCGAACTTTGCTGAACTACTTTCTACAAGTTAGAAAGAGGAGTAAAAATTAAATAACTTCTGTTAAACAGAGTTTTTGATGAAGAAACTTGAAAAATAGAAACAGGTGATTTGATCTGTCTTGATTAAAAAATAAAAAGCGCCTGGAAGGCGCTTTTTATTTTTTTAGTACATTTACGGCGTTAGAATGACTTTACGACAGTCTTCTTCCTTTTTATCAAAAATACGGTAACCTTCCGCAGCATCTTCCAGTTTCATGCGATGGGTAATAATCACATCTGGAGACAGATCTCCATTTTCAATATGTTCGAGCAACTGCGGCAAGTATTTATGCACATGGGTTTGCCCCATTTTAAAAGTCAAACCTTTATCAAAGGCATCACCAAACAGGAAGCCATGAATTGGACCGGCATAAACCCCCGGTACACTCACCACACCGCCGCGTCGGACTGCTGCAATACATTGTCTGAGCGCTGAACCACTCGAACCTTCTAATTTCAGGTTGGTCATTACGGTTTCTAGAACACTTCCTTTGGCCTCGAAACCAACGGCATCAATAACTGCATCAACACCGCGATAACCTGCTGTATTTTGAATAATAAATTCAGCTGCATCGACTTCATCAAAGTTGACCGGAATGACCCCATAGGTTTGATGAGCAAATCGCAAGCGATAAGGGTGATGGTCGACCATGAAGATCTGTTCGGCACCGAGCATTCGTGCGCAAGCTGCAGATAACAGACCGACTGGACCAGCACCATAAATTGCCACTGTAGAACCACGGGTGACTTGAGCATTGGTTACTGCCTGCCAGGCTGTTGGCAGAATATCGGTCAGGAATAATACTTTTTCATCAGGCAAGGAGCCGGGAACCTTAAACGGTCCGACATTACCTTTGGGAATCCGCACATATTCAGCCTGACCACCCGGAACACCACCATACAGGTGGCTAAAGCCAAACAAGGCTGCTCCTGGTGGAATCTGTTTTTTATTGAGAATTGCACCACGACCCGTATTGGTATTTTCACAGGCAGCCATCAGTTCATGTTCACAGAAAAAACAGTGACCGCATGCAATGACAAAGGGAATGATCACCCGGTCACCTTTTTTGACTTCTGTCACTGCAGGGCCGACTTCTTCTACAACTCCCATAAATTCATGGCCGAAAATATCACCATCTTCAGTGGCCGGGATTTTGCCCCGGTATAGATGTAGATCTGAGCCACAGATGGCGGTGGCTGTCACCCTTAAAATAACGTCATCTGGTTCCTGAATCACTGGATCTGGAACAGATTCAACTCGTACATCCCGAGCACCATGATAGGTAAGAGCACGCATGCGGATTTCCTCTCTAGTTCAACATAAATAGTCTCAAATAAGGCTGCTGATTATTAAAAAGCCTTTTTATTAGAGCCTTATAACCTGACCTAGAGCTGTAAATTAATGTATGAAATAAGGAAGCCGAGTGTTTAAAAAATAAACTTATATAGTACTTGCGTAATTCACTACAAAATATGTCAAAAATCGAGTAAATGATTAACCAAGCTGAGAAGTGTAGGAAAATAGATAAGAGAAAAGATTTATTAACAGCAAAGAAAATATGAATCCATAAAAAAAGGATCAGTAACTGTAGTTACTGATCCTTGAAGCTTTAAATGAATATTAAAATTAACTTTCCTGGAAAGACTGTTCCAGTTCTTCTAATTCCATCATCAGTTCCAGCATCTGTTCTTCAGCAGTTTCCAGTTGTGCTTTCAGTTCAGTCTGCTCATTCATGAGCTTAAGCAATTCATCCTTACGCGCTGCATCATACAGACCAGTATCTGCCAGCTTTTCTTCAATTGCAGCGAGTTTTGGCTGCAACTTTCCGATCTGGCTTTCACATTTTTCAATATTTTTGCGAATCGATCGAGTCTGCTCACGTTGGCGAGCAGCCTCCTTGCGTTGGGCTTCTTTATCCATTTTACTTGGTACAGGTTTCGCTTCAGCTTGCTGTGTTTTCATCACTTCAGCAGTTTTAGGCGCATTTTTTAATAATTCTGCACGTGCCTGACGTAACCACTCGGCATAAGCCACCAGATCACCATCAAATTCAGTACATTTGCCGTTATGAACTAACAGCAGCTCATCACAGACACTGGCGATCAGCTGACGTTCATGCGAAACCAGCACGACAGCACCCTCGAAATCTTGTAGTGCCATCGTTAAAGCATGACGCATATCCAGATCCAGATGGTTGGTTGGTTCATCCAGAATCAGCACGTTTGGACGCTGCCATACGATTAATGCAAGTGCTAAACGGGCACGTTCACCACCCGAGAAACTTTCACTTGGTGTATCCATGCGTTCGCCGCTAAAGCCGAAGCTGCCGAGGAAAGAACGCAAGCTGGCCTCACTGATTTTAGGATCAGCAATACGTGCCAGCTGTAGCATTGGGCTGGCACTGCCATCCAGTGCATCCATCTGGTGCTGGGCAAAGTAGCCAATATTTAACAATTCCGAGTCTTTACGAAGACCTTTAATTAAAGCTAAATCACCGACGAGAGATTTAATCAGAGTCGATTTACCAGCACCATTCATCCCCAGCAGACCAATACGGCTATTTGGAGTAATTTGCAGGCTGACATTACGTACAATCAGCTTGTCGCCATAACCGATATCGGCATTTTCCAGTTGTAGTAATGGTGAACTCATTTTGGTTGGTTCACGGAAGCTGAAAGTAAACGGCGTATCTACATGCGCAACAGAGAGTTCCTGCATACGCTCCAGCTGCTTGATTCGGCTCTGGGCCTGTTTTGCCTTGGTGGCTTTGGCCTTAAAACGGTCAATAAATTTTTGCAAATGGGCACGCACTTCAAGCTGCTTTTCATAGGCTTGTTGCTGCTGTGCCAGACGTTCGCTACGGGTACGCTCAAAAGTCGAGTAATTACCGGTATAAAGTATCAGTTCCTGATTTTCGATATGTAAAATATGATCGGTAATGGCATCCAGGAAATCCCGGTCATGTGAAATCAGCACCAAGGTGCCTTCATAGGATTTGAGCCAATCTTCTAGCCAAAGAATCGCATCTAAATCTAAATGGTTGGTCGGTTCATCCAGTAATAACAGATCAGAACGGCTCATCAAAGTACGCGCCAGATTGAGACGCATACGCCATCCCCCCGAAAAACTGGCAACATCCAGCTCGGATTGATAATCCATAAAGCCCAAACCTGCCATCAGCTGTGAAGCCTTAGAGGGTGCCACATAACCGGAAATTTCGTCAAAGCGGCCATATAGGCGTGCCAGTTCAGCATCATCCAGCTGTTCAGGATGATTCAGTTTTTGTTGGATATCCCAGTATTCCTTATCGCCAGACAGGACAAAATCAATCGCCTTCATATTCAAGGCTTTGATTTCCTGGGCCATATGCGCCACAGTCCAGACTGCAGGACGGGTCAGGGAACCACTGTCAGATTCAATCCCACCCAAGAGTGCTGAAAATAGGGTCGACTTACCGGCTCCATTGACACCGGTCAGGCCAATTTTCCATCCAGGATGCAATTGCATGGAGGCTTTCTGGAAAAGGATGCGTCCACCGCGGCGTATGGTTAACTGATCTAACTGAATCATGGAACTGTACTGACATTCGACAAGAAGAATGGCGCTATTCTAAAGGAAAGCCCATCAAAATAAAAAAATCTTGCTGGAGAATTCACAGGATCCTGCACTTCATCCATAACATAGATTCATATTTTTGAATCTATGTTTAAATAGAACAGGTGTTTTTAATGACAAAACAAGATGATATTGAAATATAAATTTCAGTAAAAAATAACCAAGAATAAATAGAGTAGAGCAAAATGAAAAAAGGATCTTTGATTTTAGCAGCCTTGACTGTACTTGCCTCAAATATGAGTTTTGCCAAGGTAGATATCTGCGTCTTTGATTTATTGGGCAAATCTGGTGAATCTTACAAGTTACTAGAAGAATGGCAGTTAGTGAGCAAGCAATGGGGGACTGAAGTACAACTTCTTGCTTATCAGGATGAAGCCAAAGTCGATCAGGACTTTAAAGCAGGCAAATGTGATGGACTGTTTATGACCTCCATGCGTGCCCGGGCCTATAACAAATTTGCCGGTTCAATTGATGCTATTGGTGGTGTGCCTAGCAATGATATTGCCATGAAAGCCATTAGCTATGTACTGGATCAGCGTAATGCCAAACGTCTGGTGTCTACCATTGGTAAAGACAAGTTTGAAGTTGCCGGAATTGTGCAAATTGGTACGGCATATATTTTTGTACGGGATCGTGCCATAAACAAGATTGAACAGGTTAAAGATAAGAAATTTGCAGTTTTGCATTATGACTATGCACAAAAAGTCATGGTAAATAGGATTGAAGCTGTGCCAGTTATGTCGGAAATTTCTAATTTTATTCGCCGTTTTAATCAGGGCGAAGTCGATATTGTGGCTGCACCTGCTTATGCTTTTAAGCCGCTAGAACTGTCTAAGGGCTTGGGGAATAAAGGTGCAATGATCAAGTTCCCTGTAGTAAATGTGACGGCAGATTTAATTATTCGGCCAAATAAATTTCCGGACAAATTTGCAGCACACTCACGTGCCTGGTTCATCAAACAGTTACCGAAAACCATTGCTACTGTTAAACGTATGGAAGCAGAAATTCCAGGTAAATATACGCTAAATTTAAGTCGTGAGGACTATACCAGTTACCAGAAAATTCTCCGAGATGGCCGGATTGATTTGACTAATCAGGGCATCTATGACGCGAATATGATGCGGGTATTGAAACGTGCGCGTTGTACGGTAGAACGTACCAATTTTGAATGCTCATTAGGCGGAGAATAGTGATCTAATGTATTTGTTTGTAAATTGAATTAAAAAAATGTAAGTTTTTAGGATTTTAAATAAGTCGCTAAAAAATTGATATCTATGGATTTCTTTATATCTAAAATGTGAATACGGGACACATTTTGATAATAGGGGACAAACTCCCTAAATATAATGGAGTAAATACTCTATTTTTTTTAAAGAAACTTGCTAATATTTGTCACAAGTATGGAAACTCCATCGAAGAACAAGATTTTACAAGGATTATTAGAATGAAAAAAACACTTCTAGCATTGGCGGCGTTTTCTGCCGTTAGTTTCGCAGGTACAGCACAAGCGAAAAAAGTCGATATCTGTGTTTTCGACTTACTGGGCAAATCTGGTGAGTCTTTTCAGATGGCTCAGGAATGGGCACTGGCAGCAAAATCATGGGGGGCAGAAATTAATCTGATTGCCCGTCAGGATGAAGCAGTTGCAGATAATGACTTTAAAGCGGGTAAATGTGACGGCGTATTTATGACGGCGATGCGTGCACGTCAATACAATAAATTTGCTGGCTCTATTGATGCGCTAGGCGGCGTGCCAAGCAATGCGATTGCACAGCGTGCCATTACCTTTGCTTTGGATAAACGTAATGCTGCCAAGATGGTCAGTAATTTAGGCGGCAAAAAATATGAAATTGCCGGTATTGCACCACTGGGCTCGGCTTTTATCTTTGTGCGTGACAAAAACATCAACTCGATTGAAAAAGCCGCCGGTAAAAAGTTTGCTGTACTGGGCTATGACGATGCACAAAAAATCATGGTGCAGCGTGTAGGTGCCCAGGCAGTCGTGTCTGATGTATCCAACTTTGTGGCCAAGTTTAATAATGGTCAGGTAGATATGGTAGGTGCACCTGCTTATGCTTATAAGCCGCTAGAAATCTATAAAGGCTTGGGCAATAGTGGCGCGATGTTTAACTTCCCGGTGCTGCATGTCACTTCAGACTTTGTGATCCGTCCTGAAAGCTTCCCGGCAGGTTTTGGACAGAAATCACGTGATTGGTTTGTTAAGAACTTGCCAAAGAGCATGGCGATGATCAACCGTTTAGAAGCCGGTATTCCAGCCAAATATAAAATGAACCTGAGTGCAGAAGACAAGACCAAATATCAAAAAATGCTTCGTGATGGTCGTATGGATATGACCAAGCGGGGAATCTATGATGCTTCTATGATGAGTGTACTGAAACGTGCTCGTTGTTCTTTCGACAAGGCAAACTTCGAATGTTCACTACCGGGTGAATAAACTGATTTTAAAAAGAAAAAAGCCTGGAAAATTCCAGGCTTTCTTTATGTTAAGGCAGGCAACTTTGCCATTGCCTGCGACTTGAAAATGATTAGAATGAATATCAGTCATGCTGTCATCTTTCTCATAAAAACAATGATATGCAGCAGTCCTGAGAAAACAAAAACAATTTTTTAAGGAATAAAATATGAAAACTTGGTTGAAGGTGTTCGCACTTGGTACAGGCATGGTCGCAGCGTCCGGTACAGTACAGGCGAAGCAAATCATCTGTGTATTTGATCTGGTCGGTAAGAATGGCGATGTGTACGCTGTGATGAAAGATTATCAGCTGGCTGCAAAAAACTGGGGTGCAAATATCGAGCTGCGGGTAAATACCAATGAAGCTGTGGTTGCAGAAGATTTTAAAGCCGGGAAATGTGATGGTATTAGCGTCACAGGGATGCGCGGACGCCAGTTCAATAATTTTACCGGTTCACTGGATGCTATTGGTGCGATCCCAGATCTGAATCTGGCAGTTAAAGTGATGCAAGGACTGGCAAGCAAGACTTTTGCCAAATATATGTTACAAGGCAAATATGAAGTCGCCGGAGTCATTCCAGTGGGTGATGCTTTCCTGCTGGTCAATGACCGCAGTATTAATACCGTAGCTAAAGCAGCAGGCAAAAAAATTGCTGTACTGGATTATGACGAAGCGCAAAAAATCATGGTGCAACAGGTAGGTGCACAGGCGGTCAGCGCTGATGTCACCAACTTCGGTGCCAAGTTTAACAATGGTCAGGTTGATATCATTGGCGCACCTGCTGCCGTATTCAAACCCTTAGAGCTGCATAAAGGTCTAGGTAGCAAAGGTGCGATTGTGAATTATCCGATTTTACAGGTGACAGGCAATATCATCATCCGTCCAGATAAATTCCCGGCAGGTTTTGGGCAAAAATCACGTGAATGGGTGAAAGGGGAGTTGCCACGCGCTTTCGGAATTTTAGGTAAAATGAAAGCTGATATTCCCTCTAAATACTGGATGGATATTCCAGCAGCAGACAAACCCGGTTATCAGAAAATGATGCGTGAAGCGCGGATTGATCTGACGAAGCGCGGTATTTATGACAAACGTATGATGAAGCTGTTATGGCAGTTCCGCTGTAAGCAGGACCCGAAAAACTTTGAGTGTGCACTACAGGATGAAAATTATAAACAATCCTGATAAATTTACTCTGATTAAGCTTTAATTTACAAAGACTGACCATATATTGAGTATGCTATACTTGAAACATGGTCTTTTCTTTTTAAAGATGCCCGAACCGAACAGAGGAATCCATCATGAATGCTCAAGCACTTGTGCTGACTGACAATGCTGCCAATAAAGTACGCCAATTGCGTGACAGTGAAGGTAACCAAGATCTTATGCTACGTGTCTATGTGACTGGTGGCGGCTGTTCAGGTTTCTCTTATGGCTTCAACTTTGCTGAAAGCCAGAATGAAGATGATGCAGAATTTATTAACGGCGATGTGAAGATGCTGGTCGACTCACTTAGCTACCAGTATTTAGTAGGTTCAGTCGTTGACTATATTGAAGGGCTGGAAGGTTCACGCTTTGTGGTACAAAACCCGAATGCTACGACTACATGTGGCTGTGGTTCATCTTTCTCGATCTAAACATGATTTGAGATTTAGACCATAGAAATCAAGAGTCCTCAAAATGAGGACTTTTTTTATGCGCTATTTTTATAGTTAAGCTTCGAGTTTCACCGCTTCAAGCAAGTCGAAGATCACGGTTGTCACATCCTGACTCAGCTCACGATTATTAAAAATCTCATAAGCGCTAATAGTAATATCGGTATCGCTCGGTAACAGCTTTTGTTCTTCTTCAATCAGGTCATTGATCGGCAATAGAGTCTGTTTTACTTGCAAATGTAGAATGTCTTGATAGGCAATATTTTCATCCTCAAGTTCAATCAGCTGCTCATTGAAATAAGGGAGCAAAATCGCATGTAAATAAGGCTGAAGTTCTACAATATCAAAGATTTCGATATCACGAGTTTCATCAATTGTGCTGATATGATCATTAGCTTCAATCAGGATATGGTAATAACTCATGCCGATCTCCACAGAGGGCTTTAGTGAATGATAGATGCTCACAATAACATGAAATCATCAACTATGGTCGTTCAAAAAGATAATAAAGACATAAAACTTATAAGGAATTAAATCGCTTAGGATTTGCGTGTATATAGCAAAGTCTTGTCTGCCGGGCGCAGTTCAAAATTTTCCAGCTTTTGTTCACCTAGTACTGGATACATCAGTGCTTCAGGATCACCATGATGCAATAAACCCAAGGCATGGCCCAGTTCATGTGCCAGTGTTAGACGCAAGTCATCTTGCGCATCAAACTGATAGATATGGATTTCATCGCCTTTAAAAATTCCTTTATGGAACTGGCGTGGTGGAAAGCGCTGCTGTGCCTGATTAATATTATTGTGGTGAGACTGAACACTGCTTTGGTAGGCGGCAACCTGAGTATTAAAAGATAATTGCTGTTGTTGCAGATATTCCGCTTCACGCTGGAAACGTTCTGACCTGAATTGAAGCTCGTTAAATTCCTGTTGCAACTGCTGACGTTGATGAGCAGAAAGTCCTGGCTGATTGCGCCGTAGCATGAGTTGCTCGAACTGGAGTTGCAGCAGATTGCGCTGTGCTAGCAGATGACGCTGTTGCTGATCCAGATGATTTCGAGAGGAGGTCAGGTTTTCTGCTTGACGTTGATATTGGGCTTCATCGCGAAGTAATTTCTGTGTGGTTTTTTTCAGTGCATCATATTCCTGCTGGCGGTGATCATAAATCAGCTTGATGCTGAGCTGTGCATTTTCATCATAGACCATTAGGTCATCACGGCCAGTGCCACGATGCCAGATCTCAATAGCTTCTTGTGCCAGTTGAATCACTTCTTCACGAGTCAGTCCAAAGCCCGGATCGACCTGGTCCACTTTAAAGCGTAAGCGCGTATCAAAAGGATGGGTGAGTCGGTCAGTCAGAGAATTGAATTTTAGCTGCGGATGAGACTGGGTCTGTAGATGCAGAAAACCTGCAACTAGTAATACCACTACGACTAGACAGAGCAAAAGACGCATATTTTTTATTTAAATGTTTATTTTTAAAAATATAGCTTAAATTTGGCATTTTTCCCATGCTTATTTATGTCACCCTTCAGCTTTTGGATAAAGTCCTAATTCGGCCAAGGCCTGCTGCAAAATTTTAAGACGGATCGCCGGATCCATATTACTTTGCATCTGCATATTCAGTGAAAATGCCACGATTTCGTCCTGAGGTGTTTCGATCCAACCGGTGAGCCAGCCGACTTGCGGCTCCACATCCATACCCCAACCGGATTTAGCATAAAGCCGATAAGCTTGTCGCTCCTGTAACAGTAACATGGTTTTAACTTGCTGCTGAACCCGAGGATCAAAGGCAAGCTGCTCTTGAGCAAGCGCAGAGGCAAATTCGACTTCTTGTTTCGGGGTGACTTTCAAAGGTCCGACTAACCAGAAGTTGTCGACCTGATGACCAATCTGCTGATTACCAAATTGAATACGTTGTACTTCCTGTTGCATTAGTTCCAGACCAATGCGACGTGCCAGTTCCTGATAGACGGGTACAGCAGAAGCTTGCATGGCTTGGCCGAGAGTCATGTCTTTTTCCCAGGCTGCAAAACTGCGCTTCTTGCCATCCCATTTAAAAATTTCATTGGTCGTGGCTTTACCATGTTGCAGGCCAATCAGAGCATTAAATATTTTAAAGGTTGAAGCAGGAACATATTCGGTATGTGCACGACTCAAATCATTGCCATAGACCTGTAGATGTGGACCCCGTTGAATTACTAAAACGCCAGAGCTTTGTGCCTGATCAAATAACTTTGCAATAGCTTGAATAGATTGAGTTGAAGTGATTTGAGAGGGCGAATTTGAAACAGGGAAGCTACAGGCTGTCAGGCTCAAGTAACTGAGTAAAGGCCACAAAATAAGAATTTTCATAAGTTCAGGATATTTTAATATTTGATTTAACTTAAACAGCTTTGCCTGAAAATACGATCCAATTTTGGTAATTTTCCATTAATTCTTTCAAGTCTAGGCATAAAAAAACCGCGCTTTCGCGCGGTCTTTTTTAAGCTTAAGCTGATAAATTATTTTTTATCATCTTTCACTTCAGTGAACTCAGCATCTACAACGCCATCATCCGCTTTTTGTTGTTGACCTTCACCGCCTTGGAAAGCATTTGGATCAAAACCTTGCGCACCGCCTTGGCCTTGAGCTGCTTCATAAGCACGTTGAGTAATCGGCATGATGATGTTTTGCAGCGCTTCAGTTTTCGCTTTGATCGCTTCTACATCATTTTCTTTAGTTGACGCTTCTAACTCAGACACTGCAGTTTCGATTGCAGTTTTTTCGTCAGCAGTCACTTGTTCACCAAGATCTTTCACTGCTTTTTGAGCAGAAGAAACCAAGGCATCCGCTTCGTTACGTGCTTTAGCCAGCTCTTCAAACTTACGGTCTTCTTCAGCATTCGCTTCAGCATCTTTGATCATTGCTTCGATTTCAGCATCAGACAAACCTGAGTTTGCTTTGATCTGGATAGATTGCTCTTTACCAGTGCTCTTGTCTTTCGCAGATACTTTCAAGATACCATCGGCGTTGATGTCGAACGATACTTCAATTTGTGGCACACCACGTGGAGCTGGTGGGATGTCACCTAACTGGAAATTACCCAACAATTTGTTTTGCTGCGCCATTTTACGTTCACCTTGGTAAACCGAAATGTCTACAGCAGGCTGGTTGTCCGCAGCAGTTGAGAACACTTGCGATTTTTTCGCAGGAATCGTGGTATTTTTCTCGATGATTGGAGTCAATACACCGCCCATGGTTTCAATACCAAGTGTTAAAGGCGTTACATCAAGCAGAAGTACGTCAGTTTTGTCACCAGACAATACCGCACCTTGAATCGCAGCACCCATTGCTACCGCTTCGTCAGGGTTCACATCTTTACGTGGCTCACGACCAAAGAATTCTTGAACTTTCTGTTGAACCATTGGCATACGAGACTGACCACCCACCAGGATTACGTCAGAGATGTCAGAAGTCGAAAGACCAGCGTCTTTAAGTGCAATACGGCAAGGCTCAATCGTACGCGCAACCAGGTCAGCAACCAAACCTTCAAGTTTTGCACGAGTAACGTTGATCACTAAGTGTTTAGGACCAGTCGCATCTGCAGTGATGTATGGAAGGTTGATTTCAGTTGCGTTAGAAGAAGAAAGCTCGATTTTTGCTTTTTCAGCAGCTTCTTTCAGACGTTGTAATGCAAGTGGATCGTTTTTCAGATTCACGTTTTGTTCTTTCTTGAACTCTTCAACTAGATAGTCGATTAATGCGTTATCGAAGTCTTCACCACCCAGGAATGTATCACCGTTGGTAGATAACACTTCAATTTGCTGGTCGCCATCAAGGTCAGCAATTTCAATGATTGATACGTCGAAAGTACCACCACCCAAGTCGTATACAGCAACTTTACGGTCGCCTTCTTTCTTGTCCATACCGAACGCAAGTGCAGCAGCAGTTGGTTCGTTGATGATACGTTTAACTTCTAAGCCTGCAATTCGGCCTGCATCTTTGGTAGCTTGACGTTGCGCATCATTGAAGTAAGCAGGAACAGTAATCACCGCTTCAGTCACTGTTTCACCCAGATAGTCTTCTGCAGTTTTCTTCATTTTTTTCAGAACTTCTGCAGAGATCTGTTGTGGTGCAAGTTTCTTATCGTTTACTTCAACCCAAGCATCGCCATTGTCAGCTTTCAGGATTTTATAAGGCACCAGACCGATATCTTTTTGTACTGCCTGGTCTTCATAACGACGACCGATCAGACGTTTAATCGCGAATAATGTGTTTTTAGGGTTCGTTACCGCTTGGCGTTTAGCTGATTGACCAACCAGAATTTCACCATCTTTGTACGCAATAATAGATGGAGTTGTACGTGCGCCTTCAGCGTTTTCGATAACTTTAACTTTGTCGCCTTCAAGTACTGCAACACATGAGTTTGTAGTACCTAAGTCAATACCAATGATTTTAGCCATTTGGATGTTTCCTCTAAAATTTTTTTGTGATTTACACTTGTTATCCGATATGAGAGCCGTTCGATTTTTTTCAAGTAAATTTTTTGAAAAATTTCACAAACTCCCGAATTTATTTGGCTTAAGCGCCAACCATGACCATGGCAGGACGTAATAAACGGCCGTTCAGGGCATAGCCTTTTTGCAAGACTGTACCGATCTCATTGGCTTTGGTATCTGGTGCAATACCAACTGCCTGATGTAACTCGGCATTAAAACCATTCTCGGTATCAACTACGACCACACCAAATTTTTCTAATGTTGTCAGTAAACCTTTTAAGGTTAGTTCTACGCCTTCCCGTAACGGGCCTTGTTCTTCACCCGCAGCGAGAATTGCACGTTCCAGGTTATCTACAGTTTCTAACAGCTCTTTAGAGAACTTTTCCAAAACAGTATCTTTATGCTTTTCTGATTCGCGCTGAATGCGTTCTACACTTTTTTGTGCCTCATATACGGCATTTGCAGTACGTGCTTTTTCCAGTTTTAAATCGCCTTCAAGCTGTGCGATTTGTTCCTGTAAAGACTCAACGGTAACTTCAGCTTGTTCAGGTTCAGCTTGAGCTGTTTGTTGTTCCGTTTGCTCTTGCTCAAGTTCTTGAGCTTGATCGTTTTGCTCAGTCGCCATTGATTTACTCCGTTTAAATGGGTTCTTAAACATGTACAGTCCTTCGGTATCAGTGCTAACTGCGTGAATGCTGAACTGCCATGATTTGGGAAGTTCTTAATTACATAAAGAAGTCGGGGCTGGGCTTCAAAATTCAAGCGAAATGAGTGATTAATTTTAAGATTTATTGCAAAAGGCTGTGTTTCTGTTATTCCAAACTGGATTGAAATGAGAAAAAGCAGACAATTTCTCTGTTTTGAAGATAAAAACCTCAGAATTTTTAGTTAGTTTTGATCTTAGTAATTAGATGAGAGATGAATGTATAAGTACTTAAATTAGTTTTTAGAAAATAAATCATTCATTAAAAGAATGTTTTTAATCAGAAAAATTTTTAATCGTATTTTTAGATATAAATAATAATATTTATCTGTTTTAAAAGTTAAATCAAAAGCACCATCATAGCTTTATCAACAGTGACCTGGTTCAGAAGGAGAGAGCCGAACTAGGTTACTGTTCCTGATTCGTTTTACTCTTTTATAGCTGAATACCCCAAGACTCAGCTATTTTTTTGCCTGAATGTTTATATTGATTGTTTTTTAGACATAAAAGCGATTAATAACTAAGCAATAAAGTATTTCACAAAAAATGATCAACTTCGTATTATTCGTTTCAGATTCTATCGCTGTAGTTTCTTCTTATTTTGAAATGTGTTTTTCAAGCTTATCCTCTCTAGATAAGCTTTTTTTTTGCGTAAAATTTATTAATTTTCTTCTCAAATTCTAGTGATCAATCACTTATAGAAAAGCTGTAAGTTAAAGCCTACAAGGATTCAGGACAATATCTACTTTGTTAGATGCTCGAATCAGCCTAATATTGATTTATCGAGAACAGGAAGTTCTTAAAAATTTGCTGAGAAGCATATAAACGAGAGGATGTTCGTTTAAACACAACCCTATAAAACCCTTGAAGAAATACGCTTCAGGGGTTTTATTCTATAATAGCTATCTAACATCTATTTCTGTTCATAAAGACATTAAAAAAAGCCCGAGATCGGGTTTTTTTATAGATGAAACTTATCTGGATCAGTGGCCGTTTAGGTCGCTTTCAAATTTTTAGATTAATCTGACTATTCTAGCGACGTGATTCCTGCCAGCGTTTGACACGTTCATTACGGTTCTGTTCAGCTTTACGTCGTTGCTGCTGTTCAGCTGCTCGGCGACGTGTATCTGCCTGCTGTCCACGCTTTTTACGCTCTGCCTCGGCTCGGTTTCTAGCCGCTTGGCTGCTACTGATTTTTTTGCGTTGCTGTTCAATACGCTGGCGTTCCTGCTGACGTCTGTGATCCAACTCAATCTGTTTTCTACGTTGATCATTTAACTGGCGTCGCTGTTGCTCTAGTCGCTGACGTTCCAGTTCAGTTCGGCGACGTTCCTGCTGTAAACGTCGTTGCTGTTCATATTCCCAACGCTGCCGATCATAACGGTTGTCATAACGGTAATCGCGGTCATAGCGATAGTCATAAGCTCTATTATAACGTCCGTCATAATAGTCATCTTCAGGGAATGCGACACAACCTACAGCCAATAAGCTCGTCGCAATTGATACGAATATCAGTTTTCCAGCCATAGGTGAGCACTCCTTGTTAAGGTCAATCCTACAATTTGCGCCTAAACAGCAGCTTAAATTGTCAATGACAGGGGGATAAAATGAGATTAGCTTATTGATCTGCCTAAATTTGTATGTCGATGTAGGCACTTATATAAGAATATGGTCAAAATACACCCTGATCATGTAGAAAATATGAAGAATTAAGCGAATAAGGATGGGAAGCTATGGTGATATCGAGTCAGCAATTACAGGCCATGATGGATAAGGGGCAAGGGGTAGCAGCACGTCTGCTGGACCGATTACCTAAAATTGCTCAGGAAAGAATAGTCAGAAGTCTGGATTATCCTTACCACTATCCTGAACTGGATCCCTTTGTAAAATGTCTGATGGCCGTGCAGTTAAAACAGGGCAAAACTGGAATAGTCAGAGAAGATATCGCGCAGTCACGTATTTTCTTTGAACAGAGCATGCAATTGCTAAAATCCAAACCGACTGCTATTCGCCAGGTTGAAGATATCCGGTTATCCTTGCACAGTGGCATCGTACAAGCACGTCACTATCACCCGGCTCCAGCTAAAAAGTTGCCTTTAATTATATTTTATCATGGAGGAGGCTTCCTGATTGGCAGTCTGGACACACATGATGAATATTGTCGGTTGCTGGCCAAACACGCGCATGCCCAAGTATTAAGTGTCGCTTATCCTCTGGCGCCGGAACATCATCCTTCACAAATTGTTCAAGTTTGCGAAGATGCACTGGCTTGGGCGCATCAACACAGCAAGCAGCTCAGAATTCTAAAAAAACGCATTGCAGTCGCAGGAGACAGTGCGGGTGGCAATTTAGCAGCAGTTGTAGCTCAGCGCAGTGCAGACAAGGTTTATGTACCTCAGGCCCAGTTACTGCTTTATCCAGCCATGGACTTTAAAAGCCGTCATCCTTCCTATTTTGCTTATAAAGATGGTCTGGTACTCACTGATGGTGATATCGAACTGGTGACTTATCATTATGTGGAACGACATGAAATTGCATTGGATGATCCACTCATTTCACCGACCTATGGCAACCTGAAAAATTTACCGCCGACTTATCTGATTACTGCTGGTCATGATGTGTTGCATGATGAAGGGGCTATTTATGCACATAAGTTGCGTCAGCATGGAGCGAAAGTGCATTATCATGATTATACCGATCAGACGCATGGTTTTATTAATTTGACCAGTATTTCAAGACGCGCCAAAAAGAATGTAATTGAAATGAGTAAACACTTCCGTAAGTTCTGGGATAAGCATAGTTAAAAATAGCTCTCTATCTATATAGAGTAATAAATCAAATCTCAATTAAGGTGTTTCACGTGAAACACCTGTTTTTACTTTTTATGTACCTTGGCTTCGGGAAAGATCAGATTGAATTTAGGTACATAAAAGCTTTGTATATATTTAGCGCGGGAAAAATCCGGGAAAATCGATTGAGTATTTTGCCACTCTACCTGAGCGAGTTTGGATAGATAGCCTCTGAATTGCGGGCTAAACTGATAATGTGACGATTTCCAAGTTTGTCGAATCTTTAACATGGATGTTGGAAGATGATAGCTATTTAAATAGAAGGAACGTGATGATTTAGATTTCTTCAGAAGAACAGTCATGTTTTGCCCTTGATGAGTGATTCGACAAATGACTTCCTGTCCTTGTTCCTGCCATTCAAATTCTGCGTATTCCTTCGGTATCCCCCATAAGTGCTGACCGTGAACAATAGATTCATGCGTAGAAACATAAATCTTTGGAATAGTAGACAGACGTCTTCGACTTATTAAAGGATGGTCCATAATCAGTAGCTCGTCATAAGGACCTACAGGAGAATGGTGATAATGTACCAGCATAACTTGTACAACACGGCCCAGCGGAGAAGGAGCAATTCCAAAATTCCGATATTCACGGATAAAGTGCGGTGTAATCCAATAATTCAAAATAAAACCCTCTCCCTGTAAATGCCAGGGAGGAAACTGATGAATATTTTTCTCCTGCAAACGATGCACGTTCATTCTTATTCTCTTGTAATTGGTCGGTTAGGGTAATGCATTAATGGGTATCAAAGATTAATATAGCTTGATTCTCAACCCTTACTTCTGAGTAGATGAGTTAAAAAATGTTAAAAAAACCATTATATGCAATAGCTTTAACAGCTTTAGCTTTACCAGCACTGGCGGCCAATTCCATAGTTGAAATGAAAACTTCTATGGGGAATATCGAAATTGAGCTTTATAATGATAAAGCACCGATCTCTGCCAAAAACTTTGAAGACTATATAAAAGACAACTTCTATAAAGGCACCATTTTTCACCGGGTGATTCCAGGTTTTATGGTACAGGGGGGCGGCTTTGATGCGAATATGGTGGAAAAGCCAAATAATAAGTCAACTATTAAGAATGAATCTTATAATGGTTTAAGCAATACACGTGGCACTTTAGCCATGGCCCGTATGAACCAGCCAGATTCAGCCCGTTCCCAGTTCTTTGTGAACCTGGTCGATAATAACTTTTTGAACCGTTCTCCTATGAATGCGGGTTATGCAGTATTTGGTAAAGTAACTAAAGGCATGGATGTGATTGATAAAATTGCTGGTGTTCCAACTGCCAACTATGGAATGCATCAAAATGTGCCGCTAAAACCAATTATTATTAATAGTGTGAGCATTAAAACAGCAAGCCCGCAAAAAATAAGTAAAAAATGATGTAGAAATCTTTTACGGTTATTTTTATTTTATAATCATGTGGTTATGTGAATAATAGAATAAAAATGATCCATATTGGTGCATAAAAATAGTACACTCGTGATTTGTGTCAGTGAAAAGCACTTGCACGTGTAGGAAATTGCCCTATAATGCACCCATACCGACGAGATACACGGTGATGAACGAAGCGAGACGCTGAGTTATCCGGTGTTTTGAGTCCAGCTTCTGGCACTGACGAGGTGTTAGAAAGATCATTAAGAGATTATGAAGAACAACTTGTGTGGATTTTTACTGGTTGATTGATCGAAATTATTTTCATTGATTGATGGTAGAAATTACTCGAAGTTTATTTGAGAAATTG
>NZ_JBQEOL010000021.1:0-57224 GCF_052044895.1 Acinetobacter sp. 22323
GTAGCAGTCCTTAACAGATTTACGGAATTAGGTCGCCCACTTACCCAAGTTACGCCTTAAATTTGGCTCAATTAGGGGCGCTTTGCATTTCAAATCTTTGTGCAACAAAGCCTTCATAAAGTAGAGATGCAAAAGCACATTAAATCAGTTTTATGAGTATTATAAGTCAAGTGCTTGTAGGTTAGGAGAAAAGGAAAGTTGTAATAGTGTTATAATCACGACTTATAGGAATCATTTATATAAGAATCAAATTCTATGGTTAATATCAAAATATATATTTTGTGTAAAATATAAACATAAATATTGAGATTGATTCTAAAAAATTGATAAAAAACATTAGAAAATTTAGCAGAATTCATATGTGGAACAAATGAAGAAATATATCCGGTTTATCGAAAAGGTTCAGATCTAACTTCTTTTTTTCATAGTGTAGGTATATCTGTTTATCATGATGGATCAACACGTGCTAAATGGGTATTCGAGCAACTTGTAAGTTGTAGTAAAAGTCAGCTAGCTGATGTTTTAAAAAGATTGGCTTCTCCAAAAGAATATAGTGGAAATCATTCAAAAGTAATAAGTGCATTAAGACTTCTTAACAAAATTTTGTATATAGAAGGCTTCGAAATTTATCTGGAAGGAATTGAACCCAAGTTTAAAAAAATACAAATAAATTTTAGTGAGAAGATTGAACCTGAATTCAAGCCAATCCCTAGACCCAATTTTCTAGTATTAGGTTTAGAACCTGGTGTAGGAGAAATTCTTGATTATAGATGGGACGAAATCCAACGTTGTATCGAAGCTGATGCTGATTTATCGGCGGTAATTCTTATGGGAAGCTTATTGGAAGGATTACTTTTAGGAGTAATTCATAAAAATATTAAGCTTGCTAATCAAGCATATTCAGCTCCTAAAACCCGAGAAGGAAAGGTTAAACCTTTTTCAGAATGGAAATTGAGTGAAATGATTGATGTTGCGCATTCATTAGGTTGGATTGAAATTGATGTAAAAAGATTCTCCCATTCTCTCAGAGAATTTAGAAATTTAATTCATCCTTATGAACATATGATATCGAATTTTAATCCTAATAAAGATACTACTAGTATTTCTTGGTTGGTTGTTCAGGCCGCTATAAACGATTTAACGAAAACTTTAAGTTAACAGTAGAAATTAAATTTATCCCTCGAATCTACATTGATTTTTTGACTCTATCTTCATTCATGGATTGAAATAATTTTGTGCAAGCTAAGTCCAGATATGGTTAAATGCCATCATTTTATTGTGTTTCACTCTGAAAGGAAAAATCATGCGCGCGTACAACTTCTGTGCTGGTCCTGCTGCATTACCTACTGCCGTTCTTGAAAAAGCTCAAGCTGAAATGCTCGACTGGCAGGGCAAGGGTCTTTCGATCATGGAAATGAGTCACCGTAGTGCAGACTATGTCGCGGTTGCTGAGAAAGCAGAAGCAGATCTACGCAAACTCATGAACATTCCTGAGAACTATAAAGTATTGTTCTTACAGGGTGGTGCATCGCTACAGTTCTCTGCAATTCCATTGAACTTGCTCGGTAAAAATAACAAGGCTGACTATATCCATACTGGTATCTGGTCTGAAAAAGCACTAAAAGAAGCAAAACGCTATGGTGACATCAATGTCATTGAAGCAGGTACTAAAACTGCTGACGGTAAATTAGCGATTACTGAGCAAAGTATCTGGAACCTGTCAGATGATGCTGCTTATGTGCACTATGCAGATAACGAAACGATTGGTGGCCTGCAATTTGCCCATATTCCTGAAACTGACAAGCCATTGGTATGTGATTTCTCTTCAAGCATTTTATCTGCGCCAATCGATGTAACTAAATTTGGCCTGATCTATGCCGGTGCACAAAAGAATATTGGTCCTGCTGGTCTGACGCTGGTAATTATCCGTGAAGATCTATTGGATCAAGCGAAACCGGAAATTCCAAGCATCCTGAAATATGCAGATCAAGCGAAAAACGGCTCTATGGTGAACACTCCATCAACTTATGCCTGGTACCTGTCAGGTCTGGTATTTGAATGGTTGTTAGAGCAGGGCGGTGTAGACGCAATTTATAAAGCTAACCTCGCAAAAGCTGAACTGCTGTATGGTTATATCGACTCTAGCGATTTCTATGCAAACCCGATTGCCAAAGAAAACCGTTCAATGATGAACGTGCCATTTACTTTGGCGAAACCTGAACTGGAAAAACAGTTCCTGAAAGAAGCTGAAGAAAATCATCTGTTGAACCTTGCAGGTCACCGTTCAGTAGGTGGTATGCGTGCAAGTATCTACAATGCGGTTCCGCTTGAAGGTGTTCAGGCACTGGTAAAATTCATGGATGAGTTTGCAAAACGCAATGCTTAAATCCAGCAAGCAAAAAACCCAGCTCAGGCTGGGTTTTTTTATCTTCCGATTCTGAAAATTAAAACACGAAAAGATGAAGTAGAAAGGCGCAGATCAGCATGCCCAAGGCAAAAAACAAGCATGACATCATGTCAATGTCATAGCTCGAGCGAAGATGATGCTCGACTTGATGTAAATTTTCTTCCTGTACGATTTTCATAGATATTATTGTCCGATCTATTTATCGTTAATTACTATTTGTTATGAGCCTTTTTATCATAAAAAATTGGTTAAATAAAGTACATTCTTAATTTAACTGCATAAAGTTATTATTTTTTTATCCATTAAATAAATCTATTTATTTAATCCTGCGAAAGCAAGAGTCACTGTTTACAGGGTATTGCCAATATCATAAATAATATTCGTTATTTTAAAAATGAATTTGTTTGAATTTAAAATTGTGGATAAGTGATTAATTTGTAAATTTATAAAGTGTATTTAGAAGAGTAAGTTGTGGATAAAATAACCAGCTCAATAAAATCATCAATGAAAATATTTATTTAAAAAAACAGGAGATATTCAACGGATGTGAATATCTCCTGTTTTTGAATTTAAAATATAAAATTTTTAGGCTTTGCTATAAATGTTGGCCTGAATCCATAGATTGCCACGGATATATTGCCCGATACTAAAGTCTTTATGTGCTGGATTGCGCGTAGCAACACGGAGCAGGGTGGCAGGACGACCTTCATCATGAATCAGGGTGACATCATAAAGTGTGTATTCCTGATCCATAAATTGCATTGAAGTCTTACCGACAATATTGCCCTGGAACCAGGCTTCATCTTCCTGACCAATGGTTTCACCATAGAGGTAAGCCACCATTTTAGAGAAATCCACAGTAACCGGAGCTTTATCATCTTCAGATTTAGGTTCCCACGCATCAATCTGTTCCTGCAGATTTTCAGGTGCAACGCCATTGTTGGCTGCCAGAATATCATTCAGCGCACGGTGGTGCTTGATTGAAGCCGGATCATCGACAATCAGATGTTCATGTTCCGCTACAGGCTCGAGTTCATAAGCCCAGGCATTCAGATTCACCAGATAATTTTGATCTTTATCGTATTGTGTATGATTGACGCTATACAGACTGTCAAACGCATACACAATATTGTTCAGACCCAGATTCAGGCGTAATACGGCTTGAGTATTAGATTTGCAGCTGATAATCCGTTCAATTTGTGCCTTCACTTTATAAGGACTGTCGAAGCATGGAAAAGCGGTTTTCACAGCTTTGGGTTTATTGCTTTCCACCTCAATGATCTGGCTTAACTGCACAGTGGCCTTGCTCGGACCCTGAATCAGCCAGGTGTTTTCATCCATATCGCATTCTTGTTTGCAGAGACCCATCGGCATGACCGGGGCATCAAGTGCCTGAGTTAACCACTTCGGTACATCGGTACCTGGATTGTCTGTAAGGAGATTCCAGTGTTCAACATGACTACCGAAGTTTTGATCATCGATAGTGATGATCTCAGGACTATTTGAATTTTTCATATGCACAATTGATCTGGGATTGCTTATTTATAGTTAATCGAGGGTCATTCTGATTTTTCAAGTCAATCAGATGAATTTTAAAATTAAATTGCCATCAGATTCTTGTCAATTCTTATTCGCAGTCTAGAGATCAGCATAGTTGTAATTGTCCAAAGGGTGTACCAAACATGGTCATATCAAAAGGGTATAAAGAAAACCGGAACGATGAGCACTGCATTTGCTAGAATAGATGACATTCATTTCTATCCCGGACCCATGCGTGTTGCCATTTAAACTTTGGGTAGATGCCGATGCATTACCCCGTATTCTTAAAGATGTCATTATTCGCGCTTCAGACCGTTATCAGCTTGAAGTGACTTTTGTAGCAAACCAGCCTGTAGGGATCACTCCTTCAATTCGTATTAACTCGATTCAGGCACTCAGTGGTGCCGATGCGGCAGATCAGGAAATTGTAGATCGCATGAATGAACATGACATCGTGATTACCCAGGATATTCCGCTGGCGGCACAGGTCATTGAAAAAGGTGGTATTGCCATTCATCCACGAGGTGAAATCTATACCACGGCGAATGTCAAAGCGCGTCTGCATTTACGTGATTTTATGGATACGCTGCGTGGCGCAGGGGTACAAACTGGCGGACCGCCACCAATTTCTGAGCGTGATAAACGCGAGTTTTCCAGTTCACTCGATCAAACCATTCAAAAGCAAAAGCGTAAAACAGCTGCAAAATAACGAGAAAATTTTCAAATGCCCAAACAAAGTAACCTGATGGTAACCTATGCCTTACTGGTTTTCATCTGGTCCACCACACCACTGGCAATTGTCTGGAGTGTGGAAGATCTGCATCCAATGTGGGCATTGGCAATCCGGTTCTTTCTGGCTCTGCCTTTGGCTTTGGGACTACTTTGGCTGTTTAAAACCCGGTTACCATTTGATCGTGTTTCCTTGCACAGCTATCTGGCAGGGGCCTGCAGTTTTATCGGCTCGCAGACCTTTACCTATTGGTCTACAGACTATCTTAGCTCCGGTATCATTGCCCTGATGTTTGGTCTTTCACCTGTGATTTCCGGCCTGATTGGGCGCTTCATGTTTGAGATGCATCTTTCTCTCAATCAATGGCTAGGGATGACAATTGCCTTAACAGGACTTTCTATTATTTGTCTGGGGGATGCGGATCAGCATATTCAGCCAGTCGGGATTGTGATTGCGCTAATTGGTGTGCTGGTTTATTGCATGTCCATGTATTGGGTGAAAAAGATTAATGCACCAATTGACCCGATGGCACAGGCAGCAGGCTCAATTGGCTTGTCGGTAATTTTCTCTATCGGTATGCTGCCTTTTATCTGGCAATACGCACCTACTGCCATGCCACATGCCAAGAGTCTATTTGGATTAGGGTATGCCGTAATAATGGCTTCGCTGATTGCGATGTTCTGTTATTTTAAACTGGTGCAGAAGATCAAACCGACTACCTTGTCGCTTACCAATGTATTGACACCGATGTTGGCACTAATGATAGGCGCTTTACTGAATAATGAAAAATTGCCCCTCATTGCTTTGGTGGGGGTCGTAATTTTATTGTCTGGTCTTGTTGTATATTTCCTGAAAGAAATTCGGGCGAGTATTCAGGCCCGTCATAAAAAGCAATAATTTAGTCAGATTATGGAATTTCGTAAGCTTTCACACATTCGCTAATTTTTGCCCGGTCCTGTGGATGTAGAGTAATGAAATAAGCCCCAGTGCGGAATTGGCCATTATCTTCGGCACGGCTATAAACCACTTGCGCTGTCGCTGCAATATGGAAGAAGTTCTCCGGATGGCTTAAGGTCAGGTGAATATAGGTGCCTTCCTTAATGAGATGTTTACTAAAAAAGCTTAAGCCAGACTCGGAAAAGTTCACATCTTCAGGGACAGGTAACATGCTCTGTACAATTGAATCGTATAAAGACCCGGTGATCAGGTTTAATTTTTGGTTAAATAAGGATAAGATTCGAGCAATTTGTTGATCTTTTTCAGCTAATTGTTCTAATTCGTAGTTGAGTGCATGATCAAATTGATCTAACTCAGCAAGTAGTAGAAAATAGCGGGGCAATACGAAATTAGCATCGTAAGGATCATTTAAGGCTACATCATCGGAAATAATCTGATAATTAATTCGTAAGGCAGCATCGATGCGTGACATGACACGTCTTTCAGTAACTCCATGCTGATGCTGTAAATTTTCCATAATTTATTACCTCGGACTAGATGGTTATGTTCAAACCAATCTCGCTGTACATAGGGTTGAAATATACTCGCGCACGGCGCAGTAACCACTTTATTTCTTTTATCGCTTTAGTCTCTATGATCGGCCTCACGCTTGGTGTGGCAGTCCTCATTACAGTACTGTCTGTAATGAACGGTTTTGATCGAGAATTAAAAAATCGTGTCTTAGGAATGATACCTCAAGCCACTGTTTCTTCAACACAAATTTTAACAAATTGGCCTGAACTTGCAAAAAAAATTGAACAACATGAACATGTTCAAGGTGTTGCTCCATTTACCCAGTTACAGGGAATGTTGACTGCGCAAGGGCAGGTTGCCGGGATCATGGTCACAGGAATCGAACCAGATTATGAAAAGAATGTTTCTATCATTCAAAATCATATGGTTGAAGGCAGTATCGATCAGCTGAAAAAAGGCGAGTTCGGAATTGTGCTGGGCAAGCAGATGGCAGACTCAATGGGGGTCGGTTTAAACGACAGTATTACCTTGGTATTGCCGGAAGCCACGCCGTCACCTGCTGGTGTAGTGCCACGCTTTAAGCGCTTTAATGTGGTCGGAATATTCAGCATTGGTGCAGAAGTGGATTCAATGATGGGCTATATCGCCCTGAATGATGCGGCAACTTTGCTGCGTCTGCCAGATGGTGCACAGGGGATCCGCATGAAGCTGGATGATATCTTCCTGGCACCGCAAGTTTCACGTGATATTGTCATGAATTTGCCAGCAAACTTCTATGCTTCTGACTGGACTTATACTCACGGTAACCTGTTTAGTGCCATTCAGATGGAAAAGGCAATGGTGAGCTTGCTACTGTTCCTGATTGTCTTGGTCGCAGCGTTTAATATTGTCTCCTCTTTGGTAATGGTAGTAACTGACAAGAAATCGGATATTGCCATTTTACGTACCTTAGGTGCTTCACCTGCGACTATTACCAAAATCTTCATGGTGCAGGGCACTGTCATTGGTGTGATTGGTACCTGTGCCGGTGCAATTCTGGGTATCATTGCTGCGACTAGTATTAGTAGTCTGGTGGGCTGGCTGAACAATACTTTGGGTCTACATATGTTTGATGCCTACTTCATTAACTACTTGCCGTCTTATCTACGCTGGCAGGATGTAGTGCTGATTGTTGTGTTGTCATTGGTCTTAAGTTTTGTAGCAACAATCTATCCTGCGCTACGTGCAGCGAAGATTCAGCCTGCGGAGGCATTACGTTATGAGTAATATCATTCTAGATGCCCAGAATATTCAAAAATCTTTTACCGATGGTAAATCTACAGTTGAAGTGATCCGTGGTCTGTCTTTGCAGGTGCAGGCGGGTGAATTTGTTTCAATTGTTGGTTCAAGTGGTTCAGGCAAAAGTACTTTGCTGCATGTGCTCGGTGGTTTAGATCGTCCAACTTCGGGTCACGTGATGGTGAACGGCCAGCGTTTTGATACGCTGTCTGAAGCTGAGCGTGGTTATGTGCGTAATGAGCACTTGGGCTTTGTCTATCAGTTCCACCACCTTCTGCCTGAGTTTACCGCGCTTGAAAATGTCGCGATGCCACTGATGCTACGTAAGGGCAGCAAATTTAAGGAAGTGAAACAGCAAGCTGAGTATCTGCTGGAACGTGTGGGCCTAAGTCATCGTTTAACCCATAAACCGGGCGAGCTGTCTGGTGGTGAACGCCAGCGTGTGGCCATGGCGCGTGCCTTGGTGGGGAAACCAAAACTGATGATGGCCGATGAACCGACCGGGAATCTGGATCGTAAAACTGCGGTAAAAATTTTTGAGCTACTGACCGAATTACGTCAGGAGTTCAATATGGCCATGCTGATCGTAACCCATGATGAGCAATTGGCTCAGTCAGCAGACCGTATTCTGCATATGCAGGATGGATTATGGGTGAATGACTGATATTGTCCTAAAAATATTGGAATAATCCTCTTTGATTGAAGCTCACTCCGGTGGGCTTTATTATTGCGTCATAAAATAACAATAAAAAGAAAAATCATGCTGCAATGGCTAGGTGTAGGCTGGATTCTTGGCTTGACAACAATGGGGTGGAGTAAAGCTGAATACCAGTTATCAGCAGGATCAGTCTGCCTGATTATGCTGGTATGGCTGCTTATCTACCGGGTCATCTATTTAAGGCTGCATCATGTTTATCTACGTTTTATTTCTATTTTATTTTCCTTAAGTCTGAGCTTTTTATTAGGGCAGGGCTTTGCCAATCATGCTCTTGATCAGCGATTGCAATTTATCGAGAAAGAAGTTGGGCAGCGAGAAGTTATCGTTTATATCTCCCGGCTCAACAAAATAAATACCAATATTATTCAGCAACCCTTACAGGTATTACAGCCGAATGGGACGCTAGTGCAGTGGCTAGGTTCTGTTAAACAGGAAGGACCAGTGCAGGCTGCGTTTAATATGTCAAATCAACTCCAGCTGGGACAGTATTATCGACTAAACGGGGAAGTACGACCGGCACATGCCTATGCCACGCCCGGTGCATTCGATGTAGAGAAATGGCACCTTGAGCAGAACCTGATGGCAGGATTTCGTATTCAACAGATTCAGCCTTTAACCCAGCAAGAAGTTTATGCACTCGGTTTTAGCCAGCATTTACGCCAACAGCAAAGTTTAAGATCCTCGCTACTTCTTTGGATTGAACAAAAACGATTAGAGTTAAGAGTATTTATTTACCAACAGCCAATACGAAACAAAGGATTGATGCTGGCTCTGCTAACGGGAGATGAGAGTTTACTGGATCCAGCAATTGAACAGCAGTTTCGCCGTTTTGGTATGAGTCACCTGCTGGCAATTTCTGGGCCGCATGTAGTGATTTTTGCACTGATATTCTGTGCGAGTTTACAGTTTTTGACAGCCAGGCTTTTTCCAGCTCTCTATCTGAAATGGCCCAGACAATATTACCTGAGTATACCTTTTTTACTTTGTGTCTTGCTGTACTGCGCCTTTGTCGGTTTTGAAATTCCGGCCTTACGTACCTTGTTGATCTGTGTGATGATCACGGCCAGTATCTGGTTGAGGCAGTATGTGCAACCTTTAAAGTTACTGATCTTAAGTGCAGCAATATTACTGTTACTGGATCCTTTTAGTATTTTGTCCGCAGCTTTCTGGTTGTCTTATGGTGCCTGTTTTGTCTTGCTGCGAATTTATCAGACCATACAACGACAACCACGAGATGTAATCCAAAGTCCAGGACAACGTCTATATTTTGCATTAAAAGTTTTAGTCGAATCTCAGTGGAAAATTTTTGTCGCCTTATTTCCCTTAATGATTATTTTCTTTAAACAGCTGGCCTGGATCGCACCATTGAGTAATTTGTTCGCGATTCCATGGATTGGTCTACTTGTTGTGCCACTGGATATTATTGCCGCTCTATTTTTCTTCATTGCGGAACCATTCGCGGCACTGATCTTTCAAATGAACGATCTGATGATCAGTACGTTACTTGGTTTTTTAAATCTACTGGATCATCTGTTTTCACCTGAACTGATCCCGGTCGCTATGACATCATGGCTACTGATATTGAGTGTAGTTATTCTTGTAATTCTTTTTATACCGCGTGGAGCGGTACCTAAGTCATGGGCAGCGTGTGGACTGGTACCCATGATGGCAATACCGCTTTATCATTCGCCATTTCAATTGCATGTGCTGGATGTGGGGCAGGGTCAAAGCATATTTATCCGTCAAGGCCAACATAACATGATGGTGGATACTGGTGGCAATTATGATGAAAGCCGTTTTAGTGTCGGTGAACAGATCATTCTTCCATTTCTATCCGTGCAGGGAATATCTAAGCTTGATCAGCTGGTATTGACCCATTTGGATCAGGATCATAGCGGAGCTTATATGCATATCCGTGATCAACTTAAGGTTTCAGAGCTTATCGCCAGTGAACAGGCTGAACTGAATGAAAGTACTCAATTTAAATTATGTCAGCAGGGACAGTCCTGGAACTGGAATGAACAGGTTTATTTTCAGGTGTTATCACCGCGGTCAGACTCACTTAATCAGTTTAAACCTGATAAAAATGAAAATTCCTGTGTTTTCCATATACAAGTTAAAGATGCCTGGCCTTATCAGCATTTTTTACTGATGGGCGATACAGGCTGGCAAACTGAGTTTCATTTGCTAAGAGATTATCCGGATTTAAAAGTCGATGTGTTGGTCTTGGGGCATCATGGTAGTCAGCACAGTTCAGCCTATCAGTTTTTACAGCATTACCGCCCCAAAATCGCGATTGCTTCTGCTGGGCGATTTAATCGTTATGGCCATCCCAGTCGATTGACTCAAGCACGATTACAAGCTTTAAATATTCCACTGTTAAGTACGCCAGAGCACGGTAGCATCGAGTTTTTTATTAAAGAAAAACAAATACATCTTGCATCTTATCGATCAAAATATAGATGGTTGCAGAGAGATGGTCTTAAGATTCAATAGCTGTATTCGTATTTAAAGTCTGTAAAGTTTCTACTGCAAGTTTTGCCTGTTCGTCCTGATAGGCCTGGCGCAGATCATTAATTTTAGCCAGTGCTTCATCCTGTGGAATGCGATAAATGGTGCCGCCCAGAGACTCATGCGCTTTAAAGCGTTTATAGCTCCAATGGTAGTGCTCCGGGTAACGATGAATCAATTCTTCCATTTTCTTGAAAATAATCTCGGTACCCTGATTCGGGGTAGAGCTATAAATTTGCTCATCGAGGGGCTCGAAGAATACATCAAAGCCTCCTTCAGTATTACGCATTGCAAAAAGGAACAGGCATTTTGCCTTGGTCTTTTGAATCAGTTTGGCGCTGAGGTTGCTTGAGCTGAGTGGTACACCAAAAAAAGGAATATATTCACCGCCTGCAGTTGGGGTATGGTCTGGAAGAATCACTGTCGTGCCGCCTTGTTTCAAGGCTTTAAAAATCTGACGAACGCCTGTTTCATCGGTGGGTAATAAGGTAGCCTGCTCACGACTCCGTGCCTCACGAACAAAGTTATCCACAGCAGGATCTTTGACCGGCTTATACATGATGCTCATTTGAGTAAATTGAGCGAGATAAGCATTCATGATTTCCCAGGTACCAAAATGCGGCACAATCAGTACCAGTCCTTTATTTGCTGCAAGTGCTTCCTTAAGTAAATGTTGTCCTTCTACATGATGGATACGTTGAAGATTTTTTTCATTGCTCGAGCCCCAAATACTAAAGAACTCAAAATAAGACATCAATTCATTCCGGATTGAGGCACGCGTAATCTCTTCACGTTGCTGCTCTGAAAGCTCCGGAAGTGCAATTTTCAGATTAAAGCGAATAGTTTCTGAGGTCTTGGAAGTCTTCAATAGATTTACAATGCCCGCAAGACTGCTTGCCATCAATCTCGTAATTGGGAGCGGAAGTCGGCTGACGAATTTAAGCAAACCATAGGTTGAATTCTTTGAGCTTTGTGCAGTCATTGAATTGATATTAAGAGCAATGGGAAGGAATAATTGAAATTTATTATAGGATAAAACTGCTGGTTTAGACAGAAATACTCAAATCGGTGTATATAATGGGCACAATATAATTATGTGTTGGATTGTTTATGTCCGATTGGCCACCAAAACCTGAAAATCAAATACAAAATACGCCACAACCTCAGCAACCGACAGGACCTGAGTGGAAACTGCTTGAAAAAGCGGTACTTGCCTCTGTAGAAGAGCAGCGCCGCGCACGTCGTTGGGGGATCTTCTTTAAATTCCTGACGTTTGCCTATTTGCTGTTTATTATCCTTGCCATGGGCAAAAGCTGCAGTACAGCATCGACTGATGCCACTAAAACATCAGATGAGCATCTGGCGGTGGTTGATATTATTGGCACGATTGCATCAGACAAGCAAAGTGTGAATAGTAACAACACCATCAAGTCGCTGAAGAAAGCTTATGCAAGTAAGCAGGCGAAAGCAGTGGTTCTGAATATCAATTCTCCAGGGGGGTCACCAGTGCAATCTGATGAAATCTGGCAGGAAATTCAGTACCTGAAAAAGCAGTATCCGCAGAAAAAGCTGTATGCTGTAATTGGTGATACTGGCGCTTCGGGTGCTTATTATATTGCTTCTGCTGCAGATGAAATTATTGTCAATCCATCGAGTCTGGTCGGTTCAATTGGCGTGATCATGCCGAACTATGGTGTGAGTAACCTGATGCAGAAACTGGGCGTGGAAGACCGTACCATGACTTCGGGTGAAAATAAGGCACTACTTTCGATGACCCAACCAGTTGATGCTGCACAGAAAGCCCATGTTCAAGGTGTGTTGGATAATGTGCATGCTCACTTTATCAATGCAGTGAAACAAGGTCGTGGAGCAAAGCTTAAATCAACTGATCCTGCAATTTTCTCTGGTCTGTTCTGGACGGGTGAACAGGCAGTACAATTAGGTATTGCTGACCGTACCGGTAGCTTACAAACCCTGAAGCGTGAGCTGAAAACTGATAAAGCCTTGAACTACACCGTTGAATACAGCCCATTTGAGTCTATCTTGGGCCGTATGGGGGCTTCCCTAGGTGAAGGTATTGCCAGCTCGGTCGCTCAGAAACTCAGTACTGAAAGTCAGACCAAACTGCAATGAAGCCAATTATTCATTTTGCGCACGCCAATGGCGTGCCTTCTCGTGTCTATCAGAAACTGTTTGATGGACTAAAAGATGAGTATGACATTATCTATGTGCCGTTGCTGGGTCCAGATAAACGTTATCCGATTGATAATCATTGGAATAGCCTGACCCAGCAAGTAATCGACAGTATCGTACGCCAAGCACAAGGTCGCCAGGTGATTGGTCTGGGGCATTCGCTAGGTGGAGCCTTAACCATGATGGCTGCTCGTCAACGGCCCGAACTGTTCGAGCAGGTGATCATGCTGGACCCACCTTTGATTATGGGACCGTCTTCATTGATGCTGCATATGGCAAAAGTATTCAAGCTAAAGGCTGTGGATACGATGTCACCTGCTGCTTTATCTTTACGCCGTCGTGATCATTGGGAATCCCGTGAGCAGGCAGCAGAATTACTACGTTCAAAGGGCTTTTATAAAGATTTTGATCAGGAGTGTTTTCAAGCCTATATTGATCATGCCTTGAAAGATGACCCAGTGCGGGGTGGGGTTGAGCTGACCATTCCCAAAATGGACGAAGTGAATATCTTTCGTACCAATCCATCCTTATGGTGGTTACCGCAAGCAAAGGTCAAACTGCCGATGCATCTTGTTGTAGGTGATGAAAGCCTGTTTCATAAAAGACAGTTTCCAAGACTGGTTCAGAAAAAGTTTGGTATTCCCTTTACGGTAACGCCAGGTGGACACATGTTTCCTTTAGAAAGACCGTATGAAGTCGTCGGTCTGATCAAGCAGCTCATTGCAGAGCAGTCTTTAAAGTGAAAAATGAATCATAAAAAAACGCATCCGGGGATGCGTTTTTTTATGCAGTGTATTCTTTAGAATTTGCAGAATTGAACCGGTTCCTGCATCAACTCACCGCGATACATTACGCCAGCAGCAGTATGCTGAATCGTACCAGTACAGATCCATTCCACCACTTGCGGGTAAATCAGATGTTCCAGTATATGCACGCGCTGAGCTAAAGTATGTGTTGTATCTTGATGAGATACTTTTAAAACCCCTTGAGCCAATGCCTGACCAGCATCCAGTTCAGCGGTTACATAATGTACGGTACAGCCGTGCAGGGTATCCCCAGTATTCAGCACCCGTTGATGCGTATGCATACCTTTGTAATTCGGCAAGAGAGAAGGATGGATGTTCACCATTTTACCTTCCCAGGCTTTAACAAATTTTTCACTTAAAATTCGCATAAAGCCTGCCAGTACCACTAAATCCACATCCCAATCTAACAGTTTCTGATGCATTACATCATCAAAGGCTTCACGATTCGGATACTGCTTGTGTTCAATGACTGCAGTCTGAATTCCAGCTTTTTGCGCACGCGCTAAAGCATAAGCTTCAGGCTTGTTGGAAATTACGCCGACAATTTGCCCTGACAGATTGGCATCAATCAAGGCTTGCAGGTTAGATCCACTGCCTGAAACAAGAACAGCAATTTTAATCATGCGATTATGCGAAAATTACACGGATTTTTTCATCAGCGCCTTCTACAGACTCGGCATTGTCCGCAATGTGACCCATCGTCCATGCTTTTTCGCCAAGGCTGTTCAGTACGTCTACAGTCTTGTCTGCATCTGCTGCGTCAACAACAAGTACCATACCTACGCCGCAGTTAAATGTACGATACATTTCAAACTGTTCTACACCACCTTCGCGTTGAAGAAGCTTGAATAGTTCAGGCCATTCCCAAGAAGACTCATTCACAACTGCTTGAGCCCCATTTGGAAGTACGCGAGGCAGGTTACCTGGCAAACCACCACCAGTGATGTGTGCCATTGCATGCACATCTACCTGTTTAAGCAATTCAAGAATCGGTTTTACATAAATACGTGTTGGTTCCATTGCTACGTCAGCAAGTGGTCGACCATCGATGATCTGGTTTAAATCAACGTTTTTCACGTCAAGAATTTTACGAAGTAGTGAGTAACCATTTGAGTGTGCACCTGAAGATGCAACACCAACTAGCACATCGCCTGCTTTAACTTTAGAGCCATCAATAATTTTACTTTGCTCAACAACACCCACACAGAAACCTGCAAGGTCGTAGTCTTCGCCTTCATACATGCCTGGCATTTCAGCAGTTTCACCGCCAACCAATGCACAACCAGCAAGTTCACAGCCAGCACCAATGCCAGTAACAACATTTGCTGCGACATCAACATTCAAGTGACCAGTTGCATAGTAATCCAGGAAGAACAGTGGTTCAGCACCACAAACGAGAAGGTCGTTTACACACATTGCAACCAGATCCTGACCAATTGTGTCATGACGGTTCAAATTCAATGCTAAACGTAATTTTGTACCAACACCATCAGTGCCAGATACGAGAACAGGTTCTTCATAACCTTTAGGGATTTTACAAAGTGCACCAAAGCCACCAAGACCGCCCATAACTTCAGGACGTTTAGTGCGCTTAGCGACGGACTTGATTCGGTCGACTAACGCGTCTCCCGCTTCAATATCGACACCTGCATCTTTGTAGCTTAAACCAGTGTTTGGGGTAGAAGTTGAGTTGCTCATAATGAAGTCTCCGCATTCGCGGCGCTGATTATACCCGAATATACGAAACTCTTATGTTATTTATGTCCTAAAATGCTATCTTTATTCAAATATTTTACTTTTTATAATGATTAATAGAGAAAAGGCAAGACTTTATGGTAGATCGTACCTTACGTCGCATTTTTATCTTGGCTGGTATCGCCTTGATTATTTGGGTGTTATACCTACTTAAGCCTGTTGTTGTTCCATTTGTCGGCGCATTTTTTATCGCCTATCTATTTAGTCCTTTGGTTGATCGTTTACATCGTATTGGTCTGCCGCGCTGGCTCTCTATCAGTATTGTTTTTATCGGGATCGGGGTGGTGCTGACCCTAGCCATGTGGTACTTGGTGCCGTTGGTGTGGAAACAGTTAATGTATGCCCGCGACAGCATTCCTGCTGGAATTCACTGGGTCAATTATACTTTCCTGCCGTGGCTGTCTGATACTTTTAATCTCGTGCCAATGGAAATTGACACCAACCAGATTTCCAGTGTGGTCATGGATTATGTCCAGACCAATTATAGTGCCGACAGCATTCAGGCAATGGCCTTGAAATTGGCACAATCAGGGATCAGTTTTATTCAGATTGGTGGAACAATTGTTCTTATTCCTATCATTGCTTTTTATTTCCTGCTCGACTGGGAACGCATGCTCGACAGCATGCGCCGACTCATTCCACGTCCATACGAGCGTAGTACTTTGGAAGTTGTTGGTGAATGTCACGAAGTTTTGGGTGCATTTGTGAAAGGACAATTTCTGGTCATGGTATTACTAGGCGTTGTTTATGCCGTCGGTTTACAATTGATTGGCCTGGAAATCGGCCTGATCATCGGGATGGTCGCAGGCCTATGCAGTATTATCCCGTATCTGGGTTTTGCAGTTGGGATTATTGCAGCAGTAGTGGCGACTTTATTCCAGTTTGGAATTGACTGGTGGCAACTGGTTCTAGTAGGCATTGTATTCATGGTAGGTCAGGCGGTAGAAGGCTATATCCTGCAACCATTCCTGCTTGGCGATAAAATAGGCCTGTCACCAGTCGCTGTGGTATTTGCCGTATTGGCAGGTGCTCAACTGGCAGGATTCTTGGGTATGCTGATTGCCTTGCCAGTCGCTGCGGTGATCGTTGTATTACTGCGTCATGCCCGTGAATTCTATGAAAAAAGTGCACTCTACGATAATAGAACCCTCATCATCCAAAAGGCCTCTACTGGCTCTATCAATATTGAAACCCCTAATGTAGATGTAGATATTGACCTGAAATCGCCTCATGAGAAAGCACTGCAAGCAGATGAAAAATCGAGTAAGATTGAAAAAACCCAGCTTAAAGATGGATAGGCCAAAAAATAGATATGCGTCAATTGCAACTTGATATTGAACCCCAGCTCGATGCCCGAATCAGTGATTTTTCGGGTCCGGGATGGGGACATGTAATTGATGCGATTCGCCAGCTCCATGCGGGTCTGATTAATCGTTTCTATGTCTATGGTGGTGCGGGAACAGGTAAGAGTCATTTGCTTTCTGCAATTTGTGATTCTTATCTGGAAGTGGGGAAAACTGCAATTCAGGTCTCTTTATTGGAACTTTTGGATGCACCTACAGAAGCCATTACCTCACTTGACCGCTATGATCTGGTAGCTTTAGATGATATTGAAGCGATTAGTGGCGTACCCCACTGGCAAAAGGCAGTTTTTCACTTAATTAATTATAATAATGAAGGCGGTGGTCAGCTGGTCTTTTCTTCAAGGTTTGCTCCGATTGAACTTAAGCTGGAATTACCGGATTTACAGTCTCGTTTGACCCAAGCGGTGAGTACGCGCGTTCCGAACGGAAGTCTTTATGCTGACCGTTTTGCCTTGGTATCATCAGTATTGGATAGACGTGGGATTCATCTGGATCAGCAAATTTTTGATTACCTGCTGAGTCATGGTCCGCATCAGACCTCAGTACTTTTACAAACACTTGAACAGATTATTCAACTTTTAAAGGGTGAGAAACTCAAAGTGAGTAATGCTAATTTAAGGCAGATTTATGCATTGATTGACGAATATCGATAAATAATAAAAATTCTTGAGTAATTACTCAAATTATGACAGATTAGAGCAAAATAATTCAAATATCGCTAGGATGATGCGATTTTAGAATAAAAAGAAAGATTATAAAAAATTAGGAGAAGGTCATGCTCAAGAAGAGCTTAGGCATTGCTTTGCTATGTATTATGGGGCAGGCATACAGTGCTGAAATTGTCGTCACCACCACTGAAGATATCGTCAGGGATGATAAAGAATGTTCCCTACGTGAGGCCGTGCAATATATTAATCAGGGGATGGATAAGCCTTATATGGGCTGTGGAGACAACACGCCAATCGCTATTATTACTTTGAAAGAAAAAGAAATCTATAAACTAAACTCTCCCTTACAGATATTGCACTCAGTAAATATCCGTACTGTTTATGATAAAAATATTGGTGATGATCGAGCTGAAGGCTTGAGCAATGCCATTATTCGTGTTGCTGATAATTTGGATGCTTCTACTTTTGGTGGCATATTCAATATTGCCAATACTGAAATTATTTCGGGAATAAGTAAGCAGGTAGCGGTTGAATTTCGTGAAGTGACTTTAGAAGGATGTAAGGTTAATAGCTGTAAATCATCTAAAGGAGGTTTAATCTATAACCAAGGCAAGCTTACACTAAGACATGTCAAATTATATGGTGGTACGGCAAATGAAGGTGGTGCGATTTATGTGGCTGGTACTGATAAAACAGATCCAAGTAAAATTGGTAGCCTTTATATCCTGCAATCTTTGCTTGAGAATAATAAAGCAGATGAAGGAGGAGCTATTTATAGTGAACTACCCAGCTTCGATATTCGACAGTCTGTAATTGCTAAAAATACCACCTTCAATATAAATACGCGTTCATCCAATATTTATACTCGTGATGTATTATCCAATGAAGAAACAGATGTATTGGCTAAACCGCAATCCTATATTTTTAGTTCTACTCTATATGGTAATACAGGTGCGGCAGTTACTATTCTTGATGGGATTGCTGTTAATAATGCCACAATTATAAATAATTCAATTGGGGTCAAGTTTGATGTAGTAAACAAACCTGGTTATCTAGCAAATAGTATTGTATTGAATAATCCAGGGAGTACTTCTGCTAACACTGATCAGAACTGTCAATTTAGTTCTGAGCAAGTCAAAATGAGTTCCATTTTGCAGAATAACTTGGTAGGGAATTCCTGTGGTACGGGAGCTTCTATTTATGCGAATGAAATTCTGGATGATGCTTATACGGTTCTTGCTGGTGATCAGTTAGAGGGCAAGTGTCCGAATATTACCACTTCAGCAAATGCGATTTTATGCCCCTATTTTAAAAATGAAAAACAATTTTTGGGGTATTTCAGGCCAAGAATCCTGATGACATATACAAGTTTGAATACCACTCCAATCTTGAATAAAGGTGAACAGAATACTGATAAAACTAAAGCTGGATGTGTAGGTTATGACCAGCGTGGTAAGTCACCATTCGGTAAATGTGATCGAGGAGCAATCGAAATCCAGGATTCCAGAGATACGAGTCTGGTGGGACAGGATTTACTGATTGGTAAGTTAAATAATCAGGTGGCCCGGATTTCTATCATAGAAGCATTAGGTGATAGCGATCTTCTGCCTAAAGAGAAATGTAAGGAAGTGGTACTAGACCATCCTCAGGGTGAAGAATGGCAAGACGGCTGTTTACTGATTGAACAACAGGCTCATGTAAGTTCTAAGGGAACCGTTTCTTTGGATTTGGATGGTAATTTGGTTTATACCCCAAGAAACCCTAAAGCAGGCGCAGATCTATTTACTATACGTGTAGTGACTACGATGAATCGTTTTGATTCAAATGCAGCTTATCTTCCAATTCGAGTAAATATCGTAATGGAAGCAGAAAATAATATGAAAAGCGATAAGGTTAAAACATCAGGTGGGGCAACCAGTATATTCTGGCTGGTACTATTGATGGGCGGCTTGACCTGGCGAAAACTAAAAAAATAATTTGGAAATATATGATGAAGAATTATAAAAAAGGACTTTTCACAGCTGTCTTTTTGTCGACTATGTCATTGATGGCAGCTGAAAGTAGAATTATCCAAGTAACGACGACTTTGGATATAGATGATCTTAAATCATGTTCACTACGACAAGCAATCAGAACAGCTTATGAAAATAAAAGTTATGGAAGCTGTAATGTAGGCAATCGTTTACCTGGACAGCCTGATTATATTCAGTTAGAAAAAGGTGAATATATACTTACTCGGGGTGAGCTCAAGTTAAATTCACCAATATCTTTGTATGGTGCATTACCATTTGATGAGCAGGCTAAAGATTTATTAAAGGGAACTTTCCCGGCCCAACAGCCAATTCAGACCAGTATTAATGCACAAGGCCAGTCACGAATTTTCAATACGGTTACTTCTGGAACTACACTTGAAATTAATAATATTGCGCTAAAGAATGGTTATGCCAAGGCATCTAGTACCGATCGTGGCAATGGTGGAGCTTTATTTATTGGGGGAATAGTCAAAATCTACAATTCCGCCATTCTCGATTCCAAAGCGGATAATGAGGGCGGAGCGATCTACTTTGTCGGTAGTGATAGTGAAAGAACTGTATCTCTCATTAAAACCCTGATCATGCGTAATCATGCACCACTGGGTAGTGTCTGGGCAATGGATTGTGAGCGTAAAGGACTACCAACGACCTCACCAACTAGTATCAGTCATAGCAGTATTGTCGAGAATGGTAATTATCAAACGGGAATGAGTTCCAGCACAAGCATTATTGATTATTGTGGCGCAGGCAGTATTGATATTCATGCTTCTACTATTGCTAAAAATAGGGTAGATGAAGAAGATGGTGCAATTATTCAGTTCAGCTCTCGTGCTGAAAAGCCTCTTAATGGTTTAGCTTTATTAGGTTTAGTGAGTAATACGATTGTAGAAAATGAAGCTGCTGCAACCCTCTTATATGATGATAAGGGAATGAAAGCATTTAACTCTAATATATTGGCATTTAATACCGGTCAATCCTGTAGTTATGCCTTAAATGGAGGGAATACGGCAGATCAGTCAATTAATATGATTCTGACAAATAATGCATTAGATAGTACATGTACGGTTCCGGCCGTAAAATTAATAGATGCTGCGAAAAACATCATCATCCCTGCAGCCATAGAACGTTCAGAATTGCTCTCGGATTATAAACCTGCCTCTCCATATAATATATATTTGCCACTGTATTACCCTATAGATAAAAACAGTAATACAGATTTTGTAAATGCTGGACATCTTAACTGTAGTGAAAGTGATCAGCGTGAAATTTTCCGTGTTTCGAATGGAACATTATTGCTCAATCCAGAGAATGCCAATACCTGCGATATTGGTTCTGTTGAATTGATGCGCCTAACTGCAGCGGATATACAGTCATTAAGTAATATCGCATATAGTGAAATGATTACTGTTTATGAAGATCGAATCCAGCAGCTGAAAGCTATGCTGGATGATCCTGGAAATGCACCAAGAAAATTGCAAATTCAGGCTGAACTCGATGACTTTAATTCTTTATTAACAAATACGAAAATATCTGCAAAATACCGTGCAATTTATATCGATCCATTTGAATTGGCATTACCTAAACAAATTGAAAAAGATGGTGAACTACGAAATAAACCATTTGATGCAGATCAGTATTCGATAAGTACTCAAGCCAAAGGTGTAGGAAAATTGGATGCCAGTGCTACAGGTGGAACTAACTTATTTCCTTTTGGTCCAGACGAACAACAAGTATGTGAATGGGTGCCTGAGCTGAAACGTATTATGTTTTACCGTAAGGATGGTGCTATCACACCGCCTGGTGTGAGTGAGTATTGTGTTTATACTCTTACAGAGAATCTTTCCGATAGTGAAAGAGCGAATGGTGTAGTGGCAGAAAGTTCATCGGGTGTATTAGCTGCAACCTTTAACAATATTGCACCTGTAGCTAAAAATGATATTTATACCATTCGTCCAGAAAATGATTTAAGGGTAGAAGTCAATCCATTAAGTAATGACTTCGACGATGATGGACCAATGGATAATTTAGCGCCACAATACAGGAAAACTCCAACTCATTTGGATAACACGGCAGCACCTATTCGCTTTGAAGATATTGATCCTTCATTAATCAATATGTATGCAGAACGTGAGGGAGTATGTCTGGATGGAACGACGAGTGAGAAATGTTATGGTGGTAAAATTACTTTCGAGATTAAAAATAATTTAAGTCAGTTTGATTATCCAATTAAGTATCACTATTATGATACAGAAGGTATAAAGTCAAATACTGCAACTATTATTTTAAGAAATAGCGCGAAAAATACCAATAGCGATAGCAGCGGTGGCGGTGCCATTAATATCATTGCTTTATTCGGTCTGCTTGGCATTGCAGCTTATCGTTCACGTCGTTTATTCAAGAGCTAAAGCATTATAGAAACAATAAAAAAGCCTCAATTGAGGCTTTTTTAATATCTTTTATTTTTGGCAATAATTTTAATAGTCGGGCTGGGAGAGTTAGTTTTCAGCAACTATCAAATGTTTGTTGAAATATTCTTCACGAATCACAGGGCGTTGTTCAGGCGTTGCTTTTTGCATACGTGAAGCTAACTCTTTGCGTTCATGAGAACTCATTTTCTGCCAGGTTTCGCGCATCTTTTGCTTTTCAGCTTCGGGCAGTTGGGTAAACCAGTCCATGCGCTGTTGTAAGCTTACGCTTTGCTCTGCAGGAAGTTCTTTTAATGTCTGATAACGCTTAATTAAAGCGACCTGTTCTGCATCTGAAAGACTATTCCAGGTTTCATTGACTTGTGTATCAGCATCTTCGGAAAAAATCCAAAAGCGCTCAAATCCGGCAAAGCTGGTTTGAAGAAAGCCGAATGCACAAAATGCGAGTGCGAGTTTTTTAGCTGCCATGTGGAACCTGGTCCTCACCTAAAACCATTAACATTTCCAAGTCTTCAACCATTTGGGGTGAAAGCTTAGGTACGGACACGACTTGGGTTTGAGGCTCCTCTTGATTAGCGACATTCGGTAAAACAACAATACCTGCAATGGCAGCTGCAAGTGCAAAACCTGACATTTTGAAGAATGCAAAACGAGAATGCTTGGTCTCCTGAATTTCTTCAAGAACACGGTTCATCACAACAGGTTTGTCCTTATGCTGTTGTGCCATACCATCAAGTTTGGAAGTTACTTTTTTTAAGAAATCATCTTGATTCATTCGGATGACCCTCCCAGAAATGGATTTAAATGTGCAAGTGAGGCACGCAGACCCTGGATTGCACGGTGATAGTGAGTTTTCACACTGCCTTCGCTGCAGTTCATAATTTGTGCGGTGGTATGCGTATCAAAACCTTCCCATGCACGAAGCATGAAAGCCTGTTGTTGACGAACAGGCAATTGGGCAATGGCTTGCTGGATTTCTTCAGCTGTAACGGCTTGATCCAGAAACTCTAATGGGGATGGCGTTGCTTCATCGACGACATCATTGAGTTCGGCATCATCGTCATCGAGCTGAACTTTTTTAAAAAATGAAAATGGCTGATTACGACGCATTTCTTTACGTCGCCAGTCCTGTAACTTATTATTTAAAATGGTGTAGAACAGGGGATACCATTCTTCAGTGGATCGATCTGCATAGGATTTATGCAGGGAAATAAACGCTTCCTGGACCAGATCCATGGCAATGCCATGCTGGCTTTGGGTTGCACTTTCCATCATCACCAATGCACGACCCGTTACGTCTTGCATAAAATTCTTCAGGCGTGACTCAGCTGTACTCTTTAGAGTACTGGCATCTTGCGACTGAAGCTGTTTTGGCGCTAAATCCATAGAGATGGAAAATCCTGTCATTGGATACCCACCATTATTTTCAAGTACATATCTATATAACGTTGAAAATAATGGTTTGGTTGACATTACACTTGATTATTTTTTCTAGTGTAATCTATTTTTTATGCAGGTCGCTGAGAAATAAAATAAAGTAACTTAAATGTGTGATCAGATACGTTGACGGACCATTTCAAAGAAACAGATTGAACCTGCAATGGCAACATTCAGTGATTCCTGACCGCCTGGTTGAGGGATAGTAACTGCTTCGGCATGTTCCAGTGCATAGTCAGAAACGCCTTGCCCTTCATTGCCCAGAATCCATACACAGGCCTTACGCAAATCTTTGCTATATAAGCTGCTAGAACGGTGAGAGCTGGTCACATAAACAGGAATCTTAAAGTTATTAAGCACTTCTTCTAAAGTGACATTTTCAAAACACTGTAAAGAAAAATGTGCACCCATTCCTGCACGTAATACCCGTGGAGACCAGAGCGATGCAGAACCTTTGGTACAAATGATCTGATCAATGCCAGCCGCAGCAGCTGAGCGGAGCAGGGTACCAACATTGCCCGGATCTTGAACATTTTCAAGAATTAGTGTGTCTGCGGTGTAATCCAATGCTTGGCTAGAGCTTGGAATATCCACGATCGCCATGCAGGCAATCGAAGTTCCTAATGTACTTAAGTCTTTATATAAAGATTCACCAATAACGAAAACGATACCGGTGTATTTCTGTAAAATGATCTCAAAGTCCGGATGTTGCAGGGCATGTTCGGTGGTGAAAATAGAATTGATTTTCTTGCTTTCATGAAGCCATGCAAGACATAGGTGTGTGCCTTCAAGCACAGTTTGTCCTTGCTTTTTTCGATACGAATTCTGTTCAATCAAGCCACGCAAGTGCTTAATTTTAGGATTATCTTTAGATTCAAGGAAGATCGTTGGCATGGGAGAGAAGTCCACGGCAGTCAGTAGAACGCCAACTGCCGTTTTTAAATATTAGTTATGGTAGCTAGTGACAAGATCAACTTCATTTTTCGAACCGATGATCACTGGAACACGCTGATGTAAGTCAGTAGGCTGGATGTCAAGAATGCGAACACGACCAGTCGTAGATGCACCACCTGCCTGTTCCATCAACATACTCATTGGATTTGCCTCATACATCAGACGTAAACGGCCAGCTTTTTTCGGATCTTTCAGGTCATATGGATACATGAAGATACCGCTACGGCACAGGATACGGTGAATATCGCCTACCATACATGCAACCCAGCGCATGTTAAAGTCTTTTTCACGAGGACCAGTTTTGCCTGCAAGAAGTTCATCGATATAACGTTTTACAGGTTCTTCCCAATGACGTTGGTTTGATGCATTAATTGCATATTCTTTAGTATCTGCAGCAACCTGAATATTTTCAGAAGTCAGCAGGAATTCCTGGGTTTCTGGATCGAAAGTGAAAAAGATTGTACCTGCACCTACAGTCAGCGCCATCATGGTAGATGGACCGTACAATACATAACCTGCTGCAACTTGATTAACACCCGCTTGCATGAAGTCTTCTGCCTGAGTTAGGGCATTTTTAGCAGGTAAAATCGAGAAGATGGTGCCAACACACATATTGATATCAATATTGCTTGAACCATCAAGTGGATCGAACAATACCAGGAATTGACCATTTTCCTGTACAGGAGTGAACTCATCCAGTTCTTCAGATGCCAGGCCACCTACATTTGGATGAACTTTTAATGCATCGATCAAATAGTCATTAGAGATGACATCCAGTTTTTTTTGTTCTTCGCCCTGAACGTTCTCATGCTGAGCACTGCCCAATACGCCAGCCAATGCACCTTTTTGCAGTGCTTGATCAATTGTCTTACATGTATTTGCAATTGTTTCAATCACTTGTGCAAGTTCAGGTGTGAGATTCCCAGTTTTTTGCTGTAAAAATTGGGAAAGGCTTAGGTAAGACATGTCAGAAAAACTCCGAATAAAAATTTATCAGAATGATAAAAATGTAATTGGGCTATATTTTAGATGAGAACGTGGTAAAAGAAAAATTAAACTGAGACTATTTGCTATGATTTTACACTTGCAAGTCCGCTAGAAAATGCTATGTTGATTAAAAGGAAAACATAGGTTCAGGAGCACAAATATGACAACATTAAAGTTTGATGCGACTCCTACGCCGAGCGAAGCCATTAATTTAGATGAAATTTCTGAAGATAAGATGAAGGAAGCCTGGAAGGCTTATGAGGCTAAGCCGGAGTATAAAGAGTTCAATAAACACGACATGATTGAGTCGATGCAGCATCCCGAGGACGAAGAAGCTCAGCACTAAAATATTTTTCGCATTCAAAAAAAGCACTCATCAATGAGTGCTTTTTTATTTGCAGAACTGAGAACAGTTCCGGCAATTTTATTTGAGTAGTGGTGGAACCGCTTCGTAGTTAATTTCTACACGACGGTTTTCTTTCCAGGCATTTTCGTCATGACCTGGATTCACTGGCATTTCTTTACCATAGCTCACCGCTTCAAGTTGACCTGCATTCACGCCAGTTGTTATCAAGAAGCTTTCTACCGCTTTGGCACGACGTTCACCAAGTGCCATGTTGTATTCACGTGTACCACGTTCATCGGTGTGACCTGTCAAAGCAACACGTGAATTGGCATTTGCCATCAGGAATTGGGCATGGGCTTGCAGGGTAAGAAGATCGTCATTTGACAGTTCGCTACTGTCATAGTCGAAGTGCACCACACGTTTTGCCAGATAAGCTTTATTTTCAGCAGTCACACCTTTAGAAGATGCACCAGCCATGCTTTGTGCATTTAGTGCAGCATCTTCGCTCAAACCTTGAGTGTCGACAGTTGTTGCTGAACCTGTGCCAAGTTCACCAGTTTGCGTTTGTGTTGCCGGTTTACGGCTGGCACAGCCAGTCATCACTAGTGCAGCAGCCAGTAATGGAAGTGCGAATAATTGTACTTTTTTCATCTTCATCTCCATGAAGTTTTGAGTATGTTGAAGTAATGGATTATTTAGGTGCCCAAGCTGGTTCACGAACTTCACCTTGTTCACTTGGCAGGTTCATACGGAAACGACCATCAAGTGACATAATCGATAGCAATCCACGTGAACCTTCACGTGTTGCATAGACTACCATCTGACCATTTGGTGAGAAGCTTGGTGATTCATCCAGACTGGTAGGCGTGAGGATATTATTCACACCTGAATTCAAGTCTTGAATGGCAACTTTGTAATTGCTGCCACTTGGACGGTGAACCAATGCCAGTTTTTTGCCATCTGCGCTTAAAGTACCGCGAGCATTGAAAGCACCACGGAAAGTAAGACGCTTGGTTGCACTGTTGGCAAAATCATAACGATAGATCTGTGGCGAACCGCCGCGGTCAGAGGTGAAAATAAAAGATTTGCCATCTGGTGCATAACGCGCCTCAGTATCAATCGCTGAGTCATTCGTCAGACGTTTTAACTGGCGAGTTTCCAGATTCATTTCATAGATTTCAGGATTGCCATGCATAGAAGCTGTAAATAGCATGCTCTTGCCATCTGGGGAAAAACTTGGCGCACCATTGAGACCACGGAAGCTGGCCAATTTTTCGCGTTGACCAGTTGCCAGATTTTGTAGATAAATTGCCGGACGTTTGGTTTCAAATGAAACATAGGCAATCTTTTTCGCATCTGGTGTCCAGGCTGGGGACAGGATTGGATCACGTGAAGTCAGGATGGTTTTTGGTTGTTCACCATCGGTATCAGCAATCTGCAGGGTATAACGCTGATCAGGTGTCGCAGGATTGCGCAGTACATAGGCAATACGGCCGCTGAAATCGCCCGGAATACCGGTCAATGCTTGGAAAATGGCATCACTGATCATGTGAGCAGCTTGACGGGTACGTGTAGCCGGTACTGTTAACAGTTCATTCAATAGATACTGTTTTTTCTCAATATCATAGAGCTGATATTGAATTTCATAAGAACCATCAGCATTGGTTTTGGATGAGCCTGTTACCACATAAGGTACACCTGCAGCCGCCCAGGCATCCGCATTCGGATTATTCAGGGTTGCTGTTGCTGGCAGGTTTTTTGAAGCACTAGTAAACTTGCCAGAACGGTTCAGGTCATTTTCCACAATCGGGTAGATGCTCTGGTCCTGATTGAATGGCACGATCGCAATCTTTGGAGCTGCTTCAGGGGCCTTGGTAATTTCAAGATGCAGTTGCGCCTGTGATTGTGTTGCAGTCAGTGTACCTAGCGCAGCGAATATGGCAAGGCAGAGTAAGTGTTTGCGCGTTTTTTCCATCATTCGTTATTTACTCAAATCAACGGATTTATTGTGAATATGATTGCGTTACATCATCGCATGAATTTGGCTGAATGAAACCACTCAGCAATGATCAAACTGTTATAACACTGTGAAAAGTGAATATTATTTTGCCGCTTTTTGCTGAAGTTTAACTTAAAAAAATAAAAGCCATAACTGTTTTTCAGATTATGGCTTAAATTTTTATTGTGCAGTGAAGGTAGAGGTGAAACTCCGGGCTTCACGCCGTGCATCTGGATCAGATGGCATCGGGTAAGGTGCAGCAGCACGAACTGCGGCTTCTACACTGGCTTTCATGTCCGGATCGCTAGCATTCACGATCACAGAAACCACAGAACCGCTGTCACTTAAGGTAACCCGGGCAGTCGCTTTCTGACCGGAAGAACCAGTAGGCGTATCCCAGGCACGCTTGATCTTATTTTCAAAGTCGCGTTTTGCTGTAGAGGCAATCCGTTTTACTTCAGCTTTTTTCTGGGCAGCTTCTTCAGCAGCCTGTTTAGCAGCAGAAGCTTTTGCTTCAACTTCAGCCTGTGCTTTAGCTTCGGCATCCGCTTTAGCTTTCGCATCGGCAGCAGCTTTATTTTTGGCGGCGGCATCCGCTTTAGCTTTAGCATCTGCTTCTGCTTTGCGTTTGGCCTCAGCATCGGCTTTCGCTTTTGCAGCGGTATCCGATTTTTCCTTGGCAGCGGCATCTGCTTTGGCTTTCGCGGCAGCATCAGCCTTACGTTTTGCTTCGGCATCAGCTTTCGCTTTTGCATCAGCGGCAGCTTTATTTTTCGCAGCAGCATCGGCTTTTGCCTTAGCAGCAGCTTCAGCCTTGGCTTTCGCCTGTGCATCCGCTTGCTGTTTAGCTGCTAAGTCAGCTCGCTTTTGTGCTTCTAGTTTTGCTTTTTCTGCAGCAACTGCTTTCTGCTGAGCTTGCTGTTCTGCACGGCGGGCAGCTTCTTGTTCAGCTTTTGATTTGTTTGCAGCATCGGCTTTTGCTTTAGCAGCCGCTGCCTTGGCCTGTTCTGCAGCCTCAGCACGTTTTGCTGCTTCTGCGGCTTGCCGTTCAGCCTTGCGTTGTGCAGCTTCTGCGGCTTTCGCTTCTTGTGCGGCCTTTTGAGTATCTACTTTTGGTGCCGGTGGCGTCACTGGAGGGGTAGCAGTTGGAATTACTGGGGCTGCTTCCGTAGGCTCAGCAGTCTGCGTGATCTGTTCTGCCACATTTTCATGGGCAGTTTCATCAAACTCGGTTTCTTCACGTGTGACCGGTTTTAAGTCTTCAGGATTTACCAGTACAGTTTTAATCTGTTTTGGCGGTTCCGGCGGTTTGCTCATCCCCAGATAAAGTAATCCCACCAAAGCGACTGTATGGACTCCAATCGTGAATCCAATCGCAAGCACTTTCTGCTTAGAGGGTGGCTTTTTGAAATCTTTCATAAATTACTTTATAGGGGCGGTAAGCAAGCCGACTTGTGCGAGACCGGCATCCTGTAGGGCAGACATGAGTTTCATGACTTCGCCATAAGGACGAGTCTCACTCCCATTAATCAAAACGCTAAGCTGTTTGTTCGCAGTCTGTGCTTCATTTTGTGCATTGGTCAGGACTGTTTTTAATTCATCGAGCGTTAACACATCATTTGCGTGATTTTTATCTTCTAATTTAATCGTACCATCTGCTTCTAAAGTCACGATCGCAGGGCGGTCCTCAGCTTGAATTGGATTGCTATTGGCTTGTGGCAAATCAACCTTAATACCGGTAGTAATCATAGGTGCCGTCACCATAAAAATCACCAGAAGCACCAACATCACGTCAATATAAGGCACGACGTTCATGTCACTTTTCAGTGGTTTTTTAATACGCTCAAAGCGTCCTGAACGTTGAATAGCCATTAGTCATTGTCCTGAGGCTGGCCAAGTGACTGACGTTGTAACAGGGCCACCATTTCTTCTGCGAACAGGGCACGATCAGAATAAACTGCTTCACCTTTAGCTGTGTAATGGTTGAATGCCAATACTGCTGGAATGGCAGCAAATAAACCAATTGCGGTTGCAATTAAAGCTTCCGCAATGCCTGGCGCTACAGTTGCTAGCGTGACCTGATCCACATCTGCCAGACCAATGAAAGCATTCATGATGCCCCAGACTGTACCGAACAGACCGACATAAGGCGCAACTGAACCGATACTGGCCAAGGCACCTAAGCCATTTTCCAGGCTACCCTGATCACGGCTTAAGCCCACGCGCAGAATACGTTCAGTGCCTTCAATCGACTGGGTGGTAGAGGCATTGCGTTTTTTCAGTTTAAGAAACTCACCCAGGCCCTGATAGAAAATATCTTCCAGACCGGTACGTTTAGAGTTCAGCTGAGCATTGTTATAAAGGGTATTCAGTTCAGCACCAGACCAGAAGATCTTCTGAAAATGTTCATCTTCAGCCTGTGCTTTTTTGTAGCCCATGTAAAGCTTGGCAATCAGATACCAGCTATACAGAGATGCCAGTAAAAGAGACAGCATAACCAGTTGTACGACAGGGCTTGCTTGTAAAATAAGATCTGATACTTGTAGGGATGATGCTAACTCGGTTGCCATAGTGTTTACATGTGCCAATTCATTTTTTTAATCTTGTTCCAATTCTTTTCGAATCAGGTCGCGTATTTCATCAGGTAGGCGACGTGGACGCATATCAGCGCCGATACAGGCCAGCTCTACCTCACCCGATGCAAGCATGATTTCACCACGATAAATATTTTGTTGCAATACAAAAGATGAAGCTTTAAGTGAAACGACACTTGCAGTGACGGTAATTAAGTCATCCATCATAATAGGACGCGAATATTTCACGTTAATTTTATGTACAACAAAATTGTAATCTTTTTGATGCCAGTAGTGGCTGATGCCTGATGCACGCAGCCATTCGGTACGTGTACGTTCCATAAAGCGAATATGATTGGCGTGATAGACAATGCCACCCGCATCTGTGTCTTCAATATAAACGCGGATATTGAATTCAAATTTATTCGCCATAATGCTTTTCCATTGGTTTTACATGCAGATTAATGCTGCTTTCTGCACCTAATTTTGAGCTTAGAATTTGCCAAAATCAGGCTACAAGTCAAGTGATATCAGGCTGGGCAGTTTAGCATACTGACTTTTTTGACCAATGGCACAAGATTTCAAAGACGTGAAAAATTTTACCTGTAGGGGCGGTATTAGAGAGACCGCTAGCGATAAGAACTAATCAATTAATTTTTAAACAGTCCTACATTGAACTGGATGATTGTCATAGTCGCCTTTAAAGAAAATGGATTGCGTATCGCGGTTTATGGACAGTACATAACTTGGACTGTTATGAGGGTGATCACGATCTACCCAGCGAATTTGAGGAAGTTGAAGTAGGGGTTGAGCGTTGACGTAAGTCACTGAAGCTTCACCATTCCAGCAGGCATTTTCGGCACAGATGGAGACATGTTTATGACGATTGACTGAGATTGTTAATTTATCTGGTGAAGAACTAGATGGGTTTTTAATACAATTTGGATGCGGGCAAAGACTTTGTAAAATTGCATTATTGCACTCCCAGACATCTTGGGCAGAAGTTATTACTGGATATAAAATAGCGCAGGTCGCCAATAAGAACACTTTCATGACTTAATCCTCATTGAATACTTTTTTATAGTCTTAGAATGCCTATCTGCTGATTTTTATTTGTATTTTGAAAAGGATGTATGGAAGAAAATTTAATCAGAATAGACAGTTTAAGCTTTATATTTTTTCTGAAGAATTTTAATCACTTTTTATTTTAAGTGAGTATTGCTTCTCATTTTTTAATTTAAAAGGTTTATATAGACCGATCAATATCTTCAGAGAGAGGATTTGTAGCGAACGGTAAAGAGTAAGCATAATATGTAATAAAGAATTAAAGTTTTAAATCTTATAATATATTTAACATGCTTGAATATTAGACGATAAGAGAGGAGGTATTGAAGCAAAAATATATTTGAAAATACAAGTTATTTAGACAGCTTTTAAATAGATGAATGGCATGCTATTAAATAATAGCTAAAATAAATTAATCTCATTTTATACAGTTTTTAATTAAACTAATTGAACAACATTAAGAATCACTAGCAAAAGGTAAGTAAATCACCTGTTCTGATTTAAACACTAAACTCTAATTGCTTTGATCTGTTTTTTTATTATAAAAGTTCATAGACTGATTTTCTTTCTAAGGGGAGCTGAAAATAGTACGGTAAATATCTACCTATGATTATTCCGGAATATAAGAGAAGAGAGCTGATGTTTAAATCAGAACAGATAAAAAAGTGTTGTATAGAAAGATGAAAAAATGAATGAGTTCCAAAACTCATTCATTTGGATACATCAGATTATTTTTTCTTTTTCCAGTTGGCCTGGACCTGTTCAGCTACTTTCGGGTAGTCGAGGACAAAGCGAACATGACTTTCTACACCGGTTTTCAGGGTCGCATCATCCACAATGAAATTCGGGTTATGGTTTGGTGCGGCCTGCTTGATATCCTGATCGGCTGGTGTTGCTCCAACAAACACAAACAGGGATGGCATCAGCTGGCCATAGTAAGCAAAATCTTCACTAGCGCTAGCATTGTTGTCTAAAACATGCAGTTTATCTTCGCCATGCACACTCGCCAATGTCGGGCGCATCAATTCAGTCAAAATTTTATCATTGGTGGTGACCGGTGCATAGGGAGAAATTTCAACCTTGACCTTGACATCGTTGGCAGCAGCATTGTGTTCCAGCATTTTCGGCAAGTCTTTTAAAATGCCTTGACGCACATCTTCACTATTGGAGCGGATGGTGCCAACCATATTGACCTGATCTGGAATGACGTTACCTATTGTACCGCCCTGAATGCTGCCAATACTGACCACGCCCATCCCTTTAGTCAGGTCGGCTTTACGGCTGATCAGACTTTGTAAATTGGTCACCATCTGGGCAGAAGCATAGATCGGGTCTTTCCCTGCCCAAGGCATGGAACCATGTACCTGACTGCCATTCACCTGAATACGTAGATGATCGGCACTATTCAAAATCGCGCCATCTTTATAGAAAATATTGCCACTCGGCATACCTGCCATTACATGCATCCCGAAAATCACTTCAGGTTTTGGATTATTCAAGGCACCGTCGGCAATCATTTTACGTGAGCCAATCTGATCGCCATGGGTGAAATTATCAATATCTGCACCACCTTCTTCAGCTGGCTGGAATACAAACACCACTGTTCCTACAATTTTATCTTTATTGGCGGCCAGAACTTTGGCTGCCCCTAGGAGCATGGCAGTATGTGCATCATGACCACAGGCATGCATCACATAAGATTCTTTGCCTTGATAAATCGCTTTTTGCTTGCTGGCGAAAGGCACAGGTGCAGTTTCCTGGATGGGTAAGGCATCCATATCCGCACGCAGGGCCATGACTGGACCCGGTTTTGCACCTTTCAAAACTCCAATCACACCGGTTTTGGCATAGCCTTTACGTACTTCAATACCATAGGTCTTCAGTTCCCTTTGCACCAGTTCGGAGGTTTTAAATTCCATATTGCCTAGTTCCGGGTGTTGGTGGATATGCTGGTGTAATTTGATGGTATGAGCTTCAGCTTTCTGCACAGAATTATCAATCCAGTCTGCCAGACTCATCTGACTGGCAAACGCAAGTGGAAGACAAAGACAAAGCTGCTTATACATATTCATATCTGGGGAGAACCTTAAGAATCGGAGATGGTTAAAAGGATATTCTAGAATGGCATACTGGCTTTAAATTAACCAAAACCTGCACGGTATATAGTCAATACTTCTAAGGTATAAAGAGGGAGTTACCTTGCTGTTTAAGGAAATTATTCAGTAAGTTTTATTGTAATTTTATGTATCACAGGGACATGTGGTTTTTCTCTCTTCATATACCTGCTTTCTATATTGAAATTTATTCAAAGAAGTATAGATCGATCAAATGATTAAATTTTGAATATTTATGATGGGGTATGTACCAGATTGGCATTGGGATTGCATGAAGTTCGCTTGCATTAATTTTTCATGGAATTTGAACATATGTTAAAACCTTTAGCTTTGTCTCTTGCTGTTGCAGCAAGCTTTTCTTTTATTTCTGCACATGCGGTAGCTGAAGATTTTAAAATTTTAAAACAGCTTGAAAGTAAACCAGTCTTACTCAAAAGTGGGGAATATAAAGGGAATTATTATGTTCCAAGCACCTTGAATACCATCACTTGGGGCTATTTACCTAACAAAGATGCCAAACCTGTGTTGACCATTCCATCGGGCAGCACTATTACCTTTGATACAGTTTCGCATGAAGGCTTGCTTGAAGACCAAGGGCGTGATGCTGAAAAGTATTTCACTTCTAAAGGTGTGAAACCTGAGCATATTTTGCCTGAAGCGAAACTAATTACAGGTTCAAAGCTGAAACACGATTTCCATAAAGACGGTCCACATATTATTACCGGACCTGTCTATGTTAAAGATGCGATGCCAGGTGATATTTTAAAAGTCGAGATTTTAAAGGTTGAGCCACGTGTGCCGTATGGTGTGATTTCGAACCGCCATGGCAAAGGCACATTGCCTGAGTTTCCTAAGCGTCAAAAGCATGATCATGCATCGCCTGCAAACCCAGAAGCCTATGGCAATGTTTCCATCTTTACTCCAATTGAAAAGAATAAAGAGGGTATTTGGGAAGGCGTTTTAAAAACCGAGTCAGGCAAAGCAATTCGTTTCCCATTGAATCCATTTATGGGCACGATGGGTGTTGCACCAAATACGAGCGACCCTGTGCATTCTGTGCCACCATCGTTCTATGGCGGTAACATTGATATTAATGATTTAACCGCAGGTGCAACGGCTTACTATCCAGTTCAAGTACCGGGTGCGTTGTTCTATACGGGTGATAGTCATTTTGTTCAAGGTGATGGTGAGGTCGCATTGACCGCACTTGAAGGTTCTGCACGTGCGACCTTTAAAATTACGGTATTAAAAGCGGGGAGTGACAAGATACCAGGTAAATCGTTGAAGCAGCCTTTGGGTGAAAATGATGAGTTTTGGATTACACCAGGTTTAGATGAAGACCTTGATGAAGCGATGCGTAAATCAACGCGTGAAGCGGTACGTTTTCTGGTTGATGAATATGGGATTTCAGAAGAAATTGCCTATGCGTATTTAAGCGCTGCGACGGATTTTGAGGTGTCTCAAGTGGTCGATAAAACCAAAGGGATTCATGCCATGATTCGTAAAGCGGACTTTAAGGAGTTTAAGAAAGAAGAAAAATAAGCAGAATAAAACTTAGAAAAAGGTTTGTGCTTTTGCCAACTGATTTAGACATGGTCAGTTGGCTTTTTCTTTTGTCACGATTTGAAAGTGTTTAGAATATAAAGAATTATTAGTCGATTTTAAATAAGAAAGGGGATAACGTGGCAATAGAAGAAAAACAAGCTTTGGTACTAGAACAGCCTAAAGATCAGAAAGTATATTTAGATTTGCAGCATTCGACAGATTGGGTTGTTGTAATTAGTGTTATAGCATCAGCTCTTATTAGCTTTATAGGATTCTTAATTACTATATATATTGTGAAGAAATCAACAGAAAGCCAAATAGTTTCTAATAAAAATCTCGTAAAGCAACAAGAAAGGTTAAAGATTAGAGAACTGAAAATATTAAATAGAAATAATATTTTGGATAAAATAAAAGAGTTAGTGAGTGATAATCTTTACTTGGCTGGAAATATACAAAACCAAATTGAAATAGGGATTAATGAGATACGACAACAGAAATTTAATGATTTTTTTCATTCTAGGCATCATGGTGATTTCAAGATAGTACTTAATAATTATCAAAGTTCTATCAATCGTCTAAAAGTATATCTAGGGAATGAAAATCGACATGCACAAGAATTAAATAAACATTTTCGAAGAATGCAATTACTTTCTTGGAGTCTATATACTGCCAATATGCATGAACCAGCTTTGAGTGAAAGTCTTGATCAATGGATAAAAGAGTTTAAAGTGAGTGAAATTTTGGTGCAAAACTATTTGAATGATGAACTTAAACTTATTTATGAAGATTAATAAAAAAGCAGCCTAAGCTGCTTTTTAAAATCACTTATCTTTCGGTTCAGGTGGTGTCAACCCAAACTGCAAATACGCCATATTAGTTGCTATACGACCACGTGCAGTACGCATGACATACCCTTGCTGAATCAAATACGGCTCAATGACATCTTCCAACGTGCCTGAATCTTCAGCCATCGCTGCAGCCAACGCTTCAACACCGGCAGGACCACCATCAAAACGTTCAAGCAGCATCGACAAATAACGGCGGTCGAGCGTATCCAAACCATCTTTATCCACATTCAGCATATCAAGTGCACGTTGTGCCATATCTTGAGTGACTTCGCCTGTACCTTTGACTTGAGCATAATCACGCACACGACGGAGTAAACGGTTGGCAATACGTGGTGTACCACGAGAGCGACGAGCAACTTCAAGCGCACCTTCATTAGTCATTGGCACATCCATCAAACTCGCTGAACGTTTCACAATATGGGTTAAGTCTTCAACTGAATAGAACTCTAGACGCTGCACAATCCCGAAACGGTCACGCAGCGGAGAGGTGAGCAAACCTGCACGTGTGGTAGCAGCTACCAAGGTAAATCGCGGTAAATCCAGTTTAATCGAACGTGCCGCAGGACCTTCACCAATCATGATGTCGAGTTGGTAATCTTCCATCGCCGGGTAAAGAATTTCTTCAATGACGGGTGAAAGACGATGAATTTCATCAATAAATAAAACGTCACCTTCCTCTAAGTTGGTCAGCATGGCTGCCAAGTCACCCGCACGCTCTAAAACTGGTCCAGAAGTCGACTTTAAGTTACCACCCATTTCACGCGCGATAATATTGGCCAGCGTGGTCTTGCCCAGACCGGGAGGACCAAAGATCAGGGTGTGATCCAGGGCTTCTTCACGGCCACGGGCTGCACCGATAAAAATTTCCATTTGCTCACGAACCACTGGCTGACCAATGTAGTCATCGAGGGAGGTTGGGCGAATCGCACGATCAAACTGATCTTCGGGTTTTTCAGAACCACTGATGAGACGGTCTTGCATATCTTTTGAGTCTTTCTCTATGGTTTATTTGAGGTGAATAAAGTCATAGCCTCAAAATACGCTTGGAATTTTTATGCCATTGTGCAGGCATACTCTTACTTTTAACAGGGCAAAAGTAACAAAACCCTTTGTTAGATTGAGGATATGTCCCTATATCCCAATCTAACAGCGACATCCATGTCGCTAGTCAAGTATTGAAAATAGGAGAATAAACAAACTTATTTAACATTAAGTCATTTTCCTATTATTTATTCATCGACTTTAATGCCGCACGGATAATATCACTGGCTTCAGTAAAATCACCTTTGGCTGCATTAACCAGTTTTTGGGCTTCCAAAGGTTTGTAACCCAATGACTGTAATGCAGCTTCCGCTTCTGCCACTGCAGAATTGCCAGTAAATTGAATTTGCTCAGTGGTAGAGTTGCTTGATGCTGTACCTGAAGCCATGGCTTTAAAGCGGTCACGTAATTCAATCATTAAACGTTCTGCAGTTTTCTTGCCTACGCCGGGCACTTTCACCAGTGTATTCACATCTTCATGTTCAACGGTATGAATCAGCATTTCTACACTCAGGGTAGACAGAATGCCAAGTGCCATTTTAGGGCCAACGCCGTTCACCTTTAATAAAGTACGGAAAATGGTTTTTTCCTGGGCATTGATAAAGCCATAAAGTAACTGGGCATCTTCACGCACAGCCAGATGCGTCCATAAGGTAATTTTCTGGCCTTTTTGCAGCTGGCAAAAGGTAGTCAATGGCGTATCAATTTCATAACCGATACCATTTACATTCAACAAAACAGTCGGTGCTTCCAGTGCCAGCACTTCACCAATCAGACATCCAATCATTTTTTATAAATACTCAATTTCAATACGGGCATATTAGTCAGCATTCGGGCCAAAGGCAAAATACTGCAAATCAAAAAGTTGCGATTTGTCGAGATTATCAGCAAATCGTGTAAATCATTAAATTAATCCAGCTTTATTGCCATGCAGTTCCTGAGCCAGGTTATAAGCCTGATGATCCGAAAACTTGGAAATAATATCCAGTACCTGCATGATATTGTCATAATGATCTGCATGGAACTGTGCACCTGAACGGTTCAGAATCGCCATCAGGCGCTGTTCCTTAAAGCTCAGGTTTTTATGGGGTGTGGTTAAGGGAATAAAGGCATCCAGAATGGTTTGCAGACTCTGATGGGCAATAATTTCCAGACCGGCTTTTTGCGGATGTTCAAAGATTTTGTCTCTCGCCAGTTCTTTGGCCCGGTTAATCCCGATCTCTATGTCTGAACTGCAATAACCTAGCAATGAGCCTTTTAGCTGACCCATCAAAATTTCCTGCTGGTGATGGGCAAATGCCGTCGTGACTTCAGCTACCAGACGTTTCATTACCCGACCACGCAGGGCAGCAATTTTTTGCTGCCAGGTTGTATCCGGCATCCCGATCTCGGAAGGTGTTCCATAATCGCCTAACAAGTTTAAAAATACTGGTTCTACTTCGGCATAGCTGAGCATATTCAGACTGATGCCATCTTCGAGATCAATCAGGGCATAACAGATATCATCGGCAGCTTCGAGCAGATAGGTTAGGGGATGACGACAGTAGCGATATTCACCCAGCTGTATCAGTCCAAGCTGTTCAGCAATTTCTTTTAAAATCTCTTTTTCAGACTGATAACAACCAAATTTCGGACGATGGCTGGCTGGCGTATTGCCAGTAGGATCGATGGTCTGAGAGAGCCATGGATATTTCAAGTAAGCACCTAAAGTGGCATAGGTCAAACGCATACCGCCATCGTTAGGATGATAGTCAATCTTGGTCAGCAGGCGCAGACCTTGAGCATTACCTTCAAACTGACGAACATCGGCTTCCTGCTCCGGACTTAAGTTTTTCAGGAAATCAGTATGAGAGGCATCATCAAACCATTCACGAATAGCGTATTCACCGGCATGGCCAAAAGGCGGATTACCAATATCATGTGCCAGACAGGCAGCCTGAATGATGGCACCGACATCGGCAGGAGAAATCCAGGGAGGTAACTGATCCTTGATTTTTTCCGCAGCCAGCATACCCAGGGAACGCCCAATACAGGACACTTCCAGTGAATGGGTTAAACGGGTATGAATGCCATCATGCTGAGTCAGAGGGTGGACCTGGGTTTTACGATTTAGCTGGCGAAAACTTTGCGAAAAAATAATACGATCATAGTCTTTATGGAACGGGCTACGCGCCAGTTCAGAACTTTGCTTTTTGCTGCCAATACGGACAGTGGAGAGTAATTCCAGCCAACGCATTTGAGTCATTTATCATTATTCAATCAATTCTTTAACGCATGATGCCAAAAATGGAGCTAAAAATATATGGAGTTGCGACATAAGTTGCCGTCTTAAAGTGAGATAAGAGTAAAGAGTTTTTAAAAGATGATTTTAATATTGAGATACTTCAATAGACGACAAGAAATATTTATTTTCAAATAAAGGGAGTTTTTTTAAGGTATTCGGCACACTGAAGCAAGTAAGAAGGTTTAATTCTAGATAAATTTGTTGTTGAAAAATAATACAATTTTGCGACTAAAAATAAAACTTTAACGGTTTTGATTTTTCTGCAAGAAAATGTGTTAATCTAATCGACTACATTAAATTTTTTTAACTGAAAATAAAAGTATTATTTTAAAAATCCTGATAGTTTAGCGATCAGATTTATTAATTCCTCACTAGCTGATTCCAGTATTTCACAGTAGAATATGCGCTCTCTCAAGTCACATTGTGGCATGGTTCACAAGACCATCCCGTGGAGCCAAAATCAGCATGTTTATCGTTGCCGGTGCACCTGCACATTCTTCTTTTAAGAAAACTCAACTACTTTCGCGTTTGTCGTCAATTAGTTCTGTTCAATCACTAGAAAGTCAATTTGTTTATCTTTTTGACCAAGCGCTCAACGAGCAACAACAGCAATCCGCTTTACAGCTTCTCAACGATGGTCAATCATTTGAACTGCACCAGGCTGCAAGTGATGAAATCCAGATTTTAGTCACACCGCGTGTCGGCACGATTTCGCCGTGGTCCTCGAAAGCGACTGATATTTTCAAGAATTGTAATACACCGGTTCATCGTCTTGAACGCGGTGTTTTATTTACGCTGAAGGGTGTAAAAGAGCTTTCTACAGAAGCATTACAGGTCTTGCATGACCGCATGACTGAAAGCGTATTTAATGCAATTGATGATGCGGCTGCACTATTCATCGAAACTGCGCCAAAACCTTTGAACTCGATTGATATTCTGGGTCAAGGAAAAGAAGCACTGGTAAAAGCCAATAACGAGTTTGGTTTTGCACTGTCTGATCAGGAAATTGATTATCTGACAGAAGCGTTCACTAAACTGGGCCGTAACCCGAATGACATCGAACTGATGATGTTTGCTCAGGCAAACTCTGAACACTGCCGTCATAAAATCTTTGGTTCTGAATGGACCATTGATGGTGAAGTTCAGCCATTGTCATTGTTCCAGATGATCAAAAATACCTATAAAGAATCACCAACAGACGTATTGTCAGCATATAAAGACAACGCATCCGTGATTGTTGGTTTTGATACTCAGCGTTTCTACCCAACGCAAGAAGAAAACGGTCAACACGTTTATAAATACAAGAGCCAGGCTGCTCACATCCTGATGAAAGTGGAAACCCACAACCATCCAACAGCGATTGCACCATTTGCCGGTGCAGCGACAGGTTCAGGCGGAGAAATCCGTGATGAAGGCGCGACTGGTCGTGGTGGTAAGCCAAAAGCTGGTTTAACCGGTTTCACCGTATCTAACCTGAATATTCCTGGCTTTGAACAGCCTTGGGAAGAAAACTACGGCAAACCATCACGTATGGCATCTCCACTTCAAATCATGATTGAAGGTCCATTGGGTGGTGCCGCATTCAACAATGAATTTGGTCGTCCTGCATTAAATGGTTACTTCCGTACGTTTGAACAAAATGTAAATGGTGAAGTCAAAGGCTTCCATAAGCCAATCATGATTGCCGGTGGTTACGGTAACATCCGTTCAGACCATGTTGAAAAAGATGCAATCCAGCCAGGTGATCTTCTGATTGTTCTTGGTGGTCCTGCGATGCTGATCGGTCTTGGCGGTGGTGCAGCGTCTTCTGTAGACAGCGGTAAACTTGGTGAAAACCTGGACTTCGCTTCTGTACAGCGTGAAAATCCGGAAATGGAACGCCGTTGTCAGGAAGTGATTGATACTTGCTGGCGCATGGAAGATCACAACCCGATCGTGTCTGTACATGATGTGGGTGCGGGTGGTATTTCAAATGCAATGCCTGAACTTGTGAACGATCACGAACTTGGTGCGGTACTTGATCTGCGTAAGATTCCATCGCTTGAGCCAGGTATGTCTCCAATGGAAATCTGGTCAAACGAAGCACAAGAACGTTATGTGCTTGCGATCCGCCCGTCTTCATTAGAATTATTTGAATCAATCTGTGCACGTGAACGTTGTCCGTTTGCGGTATTGGGTGAAGCGACTGAAGCGCGTCACTTGACTGTTGAAGATCCGTTATTCGGCAACAAGCCTGTGGATATGCCAATGCAGGTGATGCTTGGCGGTACACCACGTATGAGCCGCTCATACGAAACAGCTGAACGCAAAGGCGACGACTTTGATGCGTCTAAAGTGACTGATCTGAAAGATGCGATTTATCGTGTTATCAAGAACCCAACTGTTGCCTCTAAATCATTCTTGATCACCATTGGTGACCGTTCGATTACCGGTATGGTTGCACGTGACCAGATGGTTGGTCCATGGCAAGTGCCTGTAGCCGATGCTGCAGTCACCACAACAAGCCTTGTAGGTTACACTGGTGAAGCAATGGCAATGGGCGAACGTCCACCAGTTGCATTGTTAAACCCAGCAGCTTCTGCGCGTTTATCTGTTGCTGAATCAATCTCGAATATCATGTCTGCCAAGATTGAGCAAATCAGCGATATTAAATTGTCTGCGAACTGGATGGCTGCTGCTGGTCAACCGGGTGAAGACCAAGCATTGTTCGAAGGCGTTAAAGCGATTGGTATGGAAATGTGCCCAGCATTGGGTATCGCGATTCCAGTGGGTAAAGACTCATTGTCTATGCGTACCACGTGGAATGACGAAGGCGAAGACAAATCTGTCACTTCTCCAATGTCAGGCGTGATCACTGCATTTGCACCAGTCACTGATGTTCGTAAAACATTAACACCTGAGCTTAAAAACCTTGAGTCTGTACTGGTACGTATCGACTTGTCTAAAGGTCAATTCCGCCTTGGCGGTTCGATCCTGGCTCAGGTTTACAAAGCAATCGGTTCAGTAACTCCCGATGTCGATAGCTTCGATGACTTCAAAGCATTCTTTGCTCTAGTTCAAGACTGGAACAACCGTGGTCTGATCAAGGCTTACCATGACATCGGTGATGGTGGTTTACTAGCAACTGTTACGGAAATGATGTTTGCTTCACGTCTGGGTGTGGCATTAGAAGAACAATCGGTTGCAGGTCTATTTGCTGAAGAAATTGGTGCAGTGCTTCAAATCGCGAAAGCAGATTGGGAAGCGTTACAAGCTGAAGTTGCAGCATCTACATTGAAAGATGCAATCAGCGTAGTTGGTACTGTGAACAATACAGACCAATTGTCTGTAAACGGTCTTGTACTTGAACGTGCTGATCTGCAAGTAGCTTGGACTGAAGTTTCTCACCAAATCCAACGTTTACGTGACAACGTAGAAACTGCGGACCAAGAATTTGCATTAGTTACAGACAAAGCGCACAAAGGTTTGATTGCTCAACCGACATTCGACCTGAATGAGCAAATCGAAGCACCGTTCATTAACTCACGTCGTCCAAGTATGGCTATTCTGCGTGAGCAAGGTGTCAACGGTCATGTCGAAATGGCAGCTGCGTTCGACAAAGTTGGTTTTAGTACAGTTGACGTACACATGAGCGACCTGCTGGCAGGCCGTATCAGCCTGGATGATTTCGAAGGTCTGGTGACGTGTGGTGGCTTCTCTTATGGTGACGTATTGGGTGCAGGCGGAGGCTGGGCAAAATCAGTACTGTTTAACCAGCAACTGCGTGACCAGTTTGAGAAATTCTTTAACCGCCAGGAAACCTTCTCTTTAGGTATTTGTAACGGTTGTCAGATGTTGTCTCAATTGGCTCCATTGATTCCAGGGGCGGATGCATGGCCTCGTTTCCATCGCAACAAGTCAGAAGTATTTGAAGCGCGTAGCGTAAACGTTCGTGTAGAGAAATCTCATTCTGTATTGCTTGAAGGTATGGAAGGCTCAATCCTGCCAATCGCTGTGGCTCATGGTGAAGGTCGTGTGGTTGCATCAGCTGAAAGCATTGCTGCGTTGAATGCCAATAACCAGGTAATCATGCGTTATGTAGATAGCCAGGGTAATGCAACTGAGCAATATCCACTGAACCCGAACGGTTCGCCTGAAGGGATCTCTGGTGTGACCTCTAAAGATGGTCGTGCAACGATTCTAATGCCACACCCTGAGCGTAACTTCCGTGCAATCCAGCATTCTTGGAAACCAGAAGACTGGGATCAGGACGGTGCTTGGTTACGTATGTTCCGTAATGCTCGTAAATTTATTGGTTAATTAAATCAGTGAGTTGAGAAAGCCACCGGAAGGTGGCTTTTTTTATTTGCCAAAACTCGTTTTGTATAATTTTCATATGTCAGTTGAATTTAGCTGAATTGTATTATGAATTTAGAGGTAGAGTTTATTACAGCTTTATTTGATGCATAAAATAATTATAAAAATAATGACAGTGTTTATATTCACGTTTTTAGCAGGTTGTGAGTGGTATATGTGGGGAGTGAACTTTCATCGAATCGATACGGCTAAAAAATAGGATAGTTGCCAAAGCTCAGCGCAAGCAGTATTAATGGTAGATAAAACTGACACGATTCATGTGAGAAGATTAAATTTTGAAGTCGCACGAGCAATCTCTTACATATATGATGTATTTCCTCTAGAAAATCATGTTTCATCGAATGTTGTGAAAAGTATGAGGACAATCACAACCAATACTAAACAACGCTTTCACGAAAAATTAGAATTTTCTAAAGCATTGGATGGTACTTCGATGATAATGCCGCGAGATGATTATTGTAATTAATAGTTTTTAAAACAATAACTAAAATTTATCATATGGAAAAATAGTAATTTATTCAGTAAGATGTAGATACTCAGCCACCCATTCGGTGGTTTTTTGTTTTAAAGCATTTTGCTTTTATTTTTAATCTCTCACTGAACTGGTTTGGATTTTGCTTTTATATAGGTATAGAGGTGATATTGTGTAATTTATGCACAATAGATATGCATTTTAAAGCAAAGATGATATAGATCATTTCAGTATCAACACTCATGTATGAGGTGATGACATGGCTAAAACACTCAGAATAATAGATAGAACGGAACTACGTCAGAAAGGTTGGTGGTTATTTGGTTTTGTTGTTGGTTTACAGGTGCTATTTTTGCTAGGCAGTTATTTGCTACAGGGTTCTTGATCATCAGATTTAATAAAAGCCACCGAGAGGTGGCTTTTTTCATTTTTGATTTTATGTGTGTATTACTTTTAATGAAGCGTCTTGGTTACTTTGAAGAATGAGGAATATATTCCGTAAAGTAACCAAAATCCTTTGTTAGCCTGATGGGCATCTATGTCCTACAAGTTGACGAGTAGCATCTATGCCGTAGGGTATTTGTAAAATAATGAGATATTAGGGAAAAGATTTATGATCTTAATGATCGACAACTGTGATTCTTTTACCACTAATAAAGAAAAACCACCTGAAGGTGGCTCTTTATCTCTAAACAGTTAATTGAATCTGTTTCAACACCGCTTTCAGTGTATTCACAAAATCAAACTGATCATTGGTACTGTCCTGATAACGCCATGCGACATAACCATCTGGACGAACCAGAATTGCACCAGATTCATGAATTTCGGACTTGGCATTCCAGGTGCCATACACATCGCGGTAGTCACGTGAACCGATCTGAATGACATCTAAATAAGGTAAGTTCAGTGATTCGGTCGCCTGTTTCCAGCCTTTACCCGATAAACCAGTCAGCAGGGTGAAACGACCTTTACCGGTAATATCCAGGGTGGACTGCTTTTGACCATTGGCATTAACCAGCCAGGTATGTGGCACTTTAGCACCTGGACGCGTCGTTGCTTGCAGATACAGCTGTTGATCACGCTCAAATCTTTCAGGCTCAGCTTCGCTAATGACTGCATTAGAGGTATAGCGCTGATTTAACTCTACACCTTGCGCATTAAACTCATAATTTTTTACTGCTAATGCTTTGAACAATTTCTGACGGATTTCAGCACCTTGTTCATCTTCAGCAAAGATGCGTTCCAGCATTTGTTTTTGTGTGGTCACGCCTTGATCAAAACCAAAGACTTCTTTCAGGTATTTATAGTCAAAACGTGACTGGTTCGCACGCGCCACGATCTGTTTGCCCACAGGTGCACGTTCAGTTGTATAGGAATCCAGCAGGGAAGGCGCAGCCCAGCCTTTGACTGTATAAGCCAGTTTCCAGCCCAGATTAAAGGCATCCTGTATACAGGTATTTGAACCTAAACCACTGGATGGTGGATGACGATGCACTGCATCTCCGCCACAGAACACACGGCCTTTGGAATATTCGGTTGCCCAGGTCTGGTTCACATACCAGTAAGACAGTTTTTGAATTTCGACATCTTCTACTTCAGCACCAACAAATGTATTGAGGCGTGCCCGAACCTGTTCTTCAGTGACTTGCGGCTCACCTTTGGAAATGTCAAAGCCCCAGCCCATAATCCATTCATTCCATGGCGTAATTGCACGCAGTAAGCCCATACCAAGATCACCAAAACTCGCTTCCGGATTGACAATCCATTGCAGGATGGCAGGGCGGTGCTGCACATATTTAGTCAAATCAGCCTTAAAGGTCACATACACTGTACCGGCACGGGCCATGACACCTTCCAATGGCAAACCAAGTTGTTCCAGTACGCGTGACTTGGCACCATCCATACCGACCAGATATTTCGCTCTTAAGCTAAATTCAGTATTGGTAATCCGGTTCAGGAAAGTTGCTGTGACGCCATCTTCATCCTGTACATGAGAGAGATATTCAGTATTAAAGTTATAAATGGTGCCACGTTCACCCGCATTCTTCACCAGTAAAGCTTCCATTTTTGGTTGAATCAGATCAACCAGTGGGCATGGACTACCTTTGATATAGTCACCATGACGTTCATCACCGGTACCCCAGGCACTCATGCGGGCAATTTCTTCGCCAACCAAGCTGGTGGTAATCAGGCTCTCACCCATTTGATCCCAAGGTGTAGCAATTTCTTTGACCTGTTCTTCAACTCCTAAATCACGTAATACCTCCATGGCACGTTGGTTAGTAATATGTGCGCGTGGACTATTGGCCAGCCAGCTAAACTGAGTAAACAGTTGTACCTTGATACCGTAATTAGCCAAAGCCAAACCCAATGTTGAACCTGCAGGACCGGTACCAATGATCAAAACATCAGTGTCATAATGCTGTGTCATACAAGACTCCATGTATATGCGTGAAGAACAAGCCATCTATATGGTCATGCAGTCTAGTAAAACAGGATCTGTTCATATAGCGATATTCATATAAACTATCGACCTATTCTTATTTGCAATGCGCGGGTCATAATCTTAAGATGCTGACCTGATCAGAAACCGGGCAGCTTATGGAACTTCGACATTTACGCTATTTTATAACTGTGGCGCAGCAACAAAGTTTTACCAAGGCTGCCGAAAAGCTGTTTACCGCTCAACCGTCATTAAGCCAGCAAATTAAGGATCTGGAACAGGAAGTTGGGGTGAACCTGTTTGATCGTTCATCCAGAAAAGTCAAACTTACCGATGAAGGGCGGGCTTTTCAGATCTATGCGGAAAAAGCACTAGAAAATGCCAAGCTGGCAGTGGCAGCAGCACGCCAGGTCGCACAGCAGAAAAATAATCAGATTCATATTGGCTTTCTGAATGTTGCAGAAATCAAGGTGATGCCTCAGATTCTGGCGCAGCTTAAAAAAACCATGCCTGACTTAAAAATTCACTTACATAGCCTGACCTGTATGGAGCAGATTCAGCGGCTAAAAAATGCTGAACTGGATTTATGTATTACCCGTTTTCATCTGGATCATCCAGATTTTGACAATATTCATTTATTGACCGAACAGATTTACTTGCTAGCTGCTCAGCATTTGCATCCTACAGATCGAATCCTGAAATTACAGGAACTGAAAAATCAGAATATAATTATGTGTGAGCAGAATGCTTCACCCGTATTTTATGAAAAGCTGGATCAGTTGCTCAATATTGATCAACTCGAACATGAGCAGCTACTGTGGGTGACCAATGTGTTGCAACATATCAATCTGACCAATATGGGGATGGGTTTTAGTTTTGCTCCTGAGTATTTGCTGAGATTTTTGAATGATCATGTGAAAATCATCCAGACGGATCAGGTGCTCCCAAAACTAGGCTTGTATGCAACATTTAACAAGAATTCTCAAAATCCTGCATTGAAGATAATTACCCAAGCCCTTAAAAATACAATAAATATCTGAATTTCAGGAAGGAATATATGTTAAAGCTGATTTATTACGTACCGGACGAAAACTTGGAAGATACTAAAAATGCAGTGTTTGCAGCAGGAGGCGGTGGCATTGGGGAATATACCAATTGCGCCTGGCAGGTTTTGGGAACCGGACAGTTTAAGCCGCAAGAAGGTGCAGATCCTCATATTGGTGAAGTCGGTCAACTGGAACAGGTAGAGGAATGGCGGGTAGAAATTCTGGTGCCAGATGAAAAGGCAGTCAAGGTCGCTAAAGCCTTAAAAGAAAGCCATCCTTATGAAGAGCCGGCTTTTGAGTTTATCCAGCTGCTGGATATTAAAGTCTAAACTCAAAGTATTATTCATATCATATTCATTACGGCGTGTTCATCCTGGCGCGCCGTCAGTCTACATTTAAAAAACAGTCAAACTGCTTTTGTTATTATAAAATTTGCCATAGCACTCCAGATAAAAAATACAATAAGGAAAATAACAATGCATTGGCCAAAACCGCTTAGCAGAATGCTCAAAAATACGCTTAGTAAATCCATTCAATACAGTGCAGAAATTCTGCATAGTCGTATTCTCTATTCCAATGATAATCCTTATCTGGATAGTATATTTGCCCCGCAACGGCAGGAGCATTTCTCTACTCAACTCATGGTAGAAGGACAGATTCCGGCAGAACTCGATGGTGCACTAATGCGGATTGGCCCAAATCCAATTCTGGTCAAAAATCCCAGAAATTATCATTGGTTCACTGGCGATGGCATGATTCATGCCTTGAGACTGAAAGGCGGTAAGGCACATTGGTATAAGAGCAGTTACGTCGGAGTTGCCAGCGTGCAGAAGAAACTTCACCGACCACTGATTCCAGGCAAAACGCGAGGTGTTGCTGATGCCGTGAATACCAATGTCATTAACTTTGCTGGAAAAATCTGGGCTTTAGTTGAAGCGGGTGCTTATCCAGTTGAAGTCAATAGTAAGCTGGAATCCGAACGACATCATCTTTTTAAAAATGAAGAGGATTTACCATTCACAGCTCATCCGCATGTTGATCCCGAAACAGGGGATATTCATGCAGTTTGCTATGATGCCTTGAGCCAAAATAAAGTTTTTTATCTGCATATAGATTCGCACGGTAAATTAAAACACCAGGTCGAGTTTCCAGTGAAACATGGACCGATGATTCATGATTGTGCTATTACCAAATCTCAGGTGCTGATTCTGGATCTGAATGTGAATTTCTCGGTTCGCAGTGCTTTAAAAGGTTCAATGCTGCCTTATCAATGGAATCCAAAACGACAGGCACGTATAGGTGTATTACCTTTTGGTGGCAAAGTCACTGACATGCGCTGGTATGAGATTGATCCCTGTTTTATTTTTCATACCGTGAATGCCTATGATCTGAATACTGGCGATATAGTGATGGATGCGGTAGTGCACTCCAAAGCATTGATCCGCTCGATTCAGGGACCGATTGAAGATCAGGATATACGACTAGAGCGCTTTATTTTTGAACAAGGAACAGGAAAAGTGACACGAACCGTATTATCAAATATCAAGCAGGAATTTCCACGGATTAATGAAGCATTTATTGGGCGACAGTATCGTTATATCTATAGTATTTATTTTGGTGAATTTGATGATCCTTCCCATGTCAGCAGCAATACGGTGATGTGTTTTAATTTAAGAACCAGAACCACAGAAAGTTATTCCTTTGGAGAAAACTGGGTCACTGGTGAGGCAGTCTTTGTCGCACGGGAAAATGCTCAGGCAGAAAATGATGGATGGTTAATGTCTTATATCCATGCTTTAGATTGTAGCCCCTCGAAAGTGGTAATTCTGGATGCCCAGCATATTACAGAAGGACCCATTGCAACGATTCATTTACCAGTTCGGGTGCCGGTCGGATTTCATTGTAACTGGATTGATTATCGGAAATTAAGAGCGAACTATTCTTAGACTAGTGGGTCAAAAATTTAAAAAATCTTTGTAGGCGTTAAGATGGCATAGCCTCATAAAGTGTGAGAAGTTGTAATATTCGTTCATAGGCTGATGTTACTTTGAGGGATGAGGAATATATTCCGTAAGGTCACCAAAATCTTTTGTTAGGCAGAAGATTCATCCCTGAATCTCTGCCTAACAGCGACATCCATGTCGCTAATCATCTAGCAAATAAAAGATTTAAATTTTAAATGCTGTTTAAACCTTTTGAATGAATAACTCACGATCAAAACGGTACTGCGGGAAGAATACCCCATCTTTAGCACGTTCACCTGCACCAATCACCATGACTGGATACTGTTCGTCATTTAATTCCAGAATTTCACGAACCATGGGCTCATCGAAGCCTTCCATCATACAGCTATCAAAACCATAAGCGCGTAAAGCTAAAACCAGATTTTCACAAGCCAGCGCCGTGGTTTTAGTCGCCCATAGTTTTGCATCAGCGGGGCTGAAAGCAGAAACCGGCATCTGCTTATCCAGAGTACGGGCTACTTTGAAAGCGACTTTCTTAAAGTTACCAAAGGCATTCAGATAGCCTGTCTTGTAGTTATAGGGAATGTACTTATAGTACTTTTTGATTGCTGGAGGCGCCTCAGGAAATGGAAACTCACTAATATTCAGTTTCGCCATTTCATCAATGCGGTCAGTACGAGCAATACAAACAATCAGTTCAGAAGCTGTTTTAGCGGCCAGTTGGCTCATGCAGGCTTTCACCAGATGCTTTTTCTTGGATGGGTTCTGCACAACATAAAATGTCCATGGCTGCAGATTTGATGAATTTGGTGCCAGTAGTGCCAGATCCAGACAGGCATCCAGTACCTCAGCAGGGATTGGTTTTTTGGTAAATTTACGCACTGAACGGCGGCTTTCAATGACCTTACGGAAATTCTCTACATCAATATCCTGTGGTGCCGGCTCGTAATAACGCTTCTTGTCAGGATTTGAACTATCAGTTGTTTGAGAAGTCATTTGGGAGTTTTCATTTGTCATAAGCTGGGTTCTTTCAGAAATATAAAAGATTGAGGCAGTCTAAACTGCCTCAATTAAAAGATAAGTTTCAGAATTAGTTGAATTGTGTGAAATCAGGTTTCCGTTTTTGTATAAAGGCCTGAACTGCTTCCATCATTTCAGGTGAGCCTACACGCTTCATAAAGATTTCTGCCTCATCATCAATGCATTCAATAATTTCAGCCAGATTATGCTTCATTAGTGCTTTGGTCTGCTTAATAGAAGCCAAGGGTAAAGCGGCAAGAGTTTGAGCCTGTTTTTGTGCAGCTGCATACACATCTTCTTCGATGCTATTGATCAAACCTGCACTTAAGGCTTTTTCACTATTAAATCTTTGAGCTGTCAGGAGCAGTTCAGCGGCTCTGTGATAGCCAGCCTGTTGTACCAGCAGTTTGCTTGATGCACCTTCAGGAGACAGACCAAGGCTGACAAATGGAATCTGGAACAGGGCCGTATTATCGCTATACACCAGATCGGCGTGCAGGAGAATCGTTACCCCGATGCCAATGGCAACACCACGCACTGCAGCAATCAAAGGCTTGGAGAATTTTGCAGCAGACTTGAGCAGAACAAAGGGCGGTGTATCACCGGCTTTACCCTGTAAAGGTGTCTGGATGAACTTCATAAAGTCCTGCATGTCATTGCCGGCACTAAAGTCCGCATCCTGACCACGTAGAATCACCACACGCACGCTACTATCCTGGTCCGCTTCATCCAGGGCCTGAGCAATCCATAAGTACAGCTCGCCGTAGAGCGCATTTTTCGCTTCAGGACGGTGAATGGCTAAGGTCAGTATGCCATTGTCTAAATTCGCATTTAAATGCTGATGCGGTTGTTGAATACAGCTCAGTGTCATCGTACTATCCTTGCTTTATTAATATGAATTTATTGGCGCTTATTATGTCGTAAAAATTTCCCTACGACATAACTGATGCGTTCATAAAAGTAAGATGTGCTATGAAATATAAATTTGATTATCTGGTTTTTATTGGTCGCTTCCAGCCTTTTCATCTGGCACATATGCAAACCATTAAAATTGCTTTGCAGCAAAGCCAGCAGGTGATTCTGGCTTTAGGATCAGCGCAGCAGGAACGTAATATTAAAAACCCATTTCTAGCCTCTGAACGTGAAGAAATGATCCTGTCGAATTTTTCCGAAGCAGATCAAAAGCGTATTAAATTCGTACATGTCATTGATGTCTATAATGATGAAAAATGGCAAAAACTGGTAAAATTACTGGTTGCCGGAGTGGCAGAGCTAAATGCCAAAGTTGGTCTGATTGGACATTTTAAAGATGAGTCCTCTTATTATTTAAGATTGTTCCCAGAATGGGAAATGTTGGAACTAGATAGTCTAGTCGGTGCCATTTCAGCAACACCATTACGGGAAGCCTATTATCGTGGTGACATTATGGAATCAGCATTTCCTTTAGGAACCAGTGAGTTTTTACATAAGTTTAAAAATACTGAGATTTATCAACAATTGGCACACAAGTTTAAAACGAATGATAAAACGAATCTGAGCTAAAACTGTTTTAAGGTGAGGAGTTCATTTGATTGTTAGGGAGCAACACAATGAATTTTATCCTAAAAAATATGGCCTATGCAGGATGCCTTTCAGTAGTAAGTATATCAGCAGCCTACGCCAGCTGGAGCTTGACGCCTAAAAGTAGCGTGGGTTTTAGTATTAATTCATTGGGTTTGACTGTCGTAAAGGGAAGTTTTCAGCAATTCCAGGCCTCGATGCAGTTTGATCCTCAAAAACCACAACAGGCTTCAACTGAATTTACCATGCAGGTAGATAGCCTGCAGCTGTCCAAGCCAAGTCTAAAAAATATGATTATGGGTGAAGATCTGTTTGATGCTTCACGTTATAAAACTGTGAATTTTAAAAGTACCCAGTTTAAACCAAATGGTACGAATCGCTATCAGGTATTGGGTAATTTGACTTTACGGGGTGTGACGCGTCCAGTTGTTTTTGATACCACGCTAATACCAAATAAAACCAACCCGAATTTACTTGATGTAAATTCGAAAACAGTGATTAACCGTTCAGATTTTGGTATGAAAAAAGCCACAGCTGGTGTAGGTGAAAAGGTCAATATTCATCTGATCGGGCAGTGGAAAGCATCATAATTTAGCTGTTCATTTCTTTAAATGTGGCAGAGCAGTCTAAATTGGAATGGGATAATTTAAATGTTGCTCTGCCTGTTCTAGAATAGTTTGGGTGAGTTGTTGTAAAGCTGGTGACTGCTGTTTCCAGTGATGCCAATACAGTTTCACATCTGTTCTGCATTCTAGAAGTATTTCTAGCAAAGCGTTTTGTTGAAACCGATCTGCAATCTGATAATCCGGCACCAGACCATAACCCAGTCCGGTAAAGACTGCTTCTGCAAAAGTAGTCGAAGAAGGAATATAATAAGAAGGATAGCTTTGTTGAGAAAGACCGTAATGAGTCAGTAAAGCTTCACCATGCATGTGATCCTGATCTTTATAAATAATTGCAGGGGCCTTATGCAGAGACTTGCGATGAATGCCTTGACTAAACCATCGCTGAAAAATGCAGGTGTCGCTACCATTCTATAACGCATAGCACCAATCAGTTGAGCCTGACAGCCTTTCATGGCTTGTTGCTGTGAACTGATATCTTGATGTACTGATTGCGATGGTAATGTGGGGAATTGCAGTATCTTTAATCTTTGTTTGAGTGATAAAAAATGAGTCTCACTTGGACTCATTTTTTTGTATCAAATAGATTTTAAGTTGCTTGGAGTGCTTTTAAATCTTCTAAAACCTGTTCAGCATGACCCGCTGCTTTTACTTTACGGTATTCCTTCACCAGTTTGCCATTATGGAAAATGAAAGTAGAGCGCTCAATGCCCATAACTTTTTTGCCATACATGTTCTTTTCTTTAATTACGTCAAAGTGATTGCAGAGTACTTCTTCTTTATCACTGATCAGGTTGATGCTAAGGTTCTGCTTTTCCGTAAAGTTTTGGTGAGCTTTAACTGAATCGCGTGATACCCCCAGAATTGTTGTATTTAGTGCATCAAACTGGTCTTTTAGACAGGAAAAACCAACAGCTTGTGTAGTACAGCCTGGAGTAGAGTCTTTTGGATAAAAATAGATGATTAACCACGCTGCATCTAATTGAGCCAAGTTGATTTCACCAGTCGTAGTAGGGAAAACATGATCAAGCAAGCCAATCTCAGACATAAAAAACTCCATTGCTGTTGTAATTTTCACAAAAAAATAAGCCACATTATAGTGGCTTATTTATGCAAAGAATAATCAGAAATTATTTTTTGGCAGCAGCAGCTTTTTGGGCCTGTTCAGTTAAGGTTTTTAACTTACCGGTTAACTGTGGGCCAAAACATGCTTGCAAATCTTTATTTTGCTTTTGTACAAAAGCTAAAGTTGCTGGACTTTTCTTCTGGTTAATCGTGCTTTGAATTTCCCATTTCTGTGCATTGGTTAATTTGCCATCTGCTTCAACAGCACAAGTACAATATTTGCTCACTTCAGAACTGGTCAGCTGTTTGCCTTTGCCAGTTTCTTCTTTACAAACATTGATCAGAGCAGCTTTAATATTGGTACTTTTGTAAGCATTTTGCAGTTTGCTGTCATCTGCTTGAGCAGTAGTTGCAAACAGCGCAGCGGCTGAAACTAAAGCTGAAAGAACAATATTTGACTTAAAATTTTTCATAAACTTTACCTTGTTATTACGGTATATAACGTGTCGGATCTTCAACACCTGCATCTGCAAAACCTTGTTTACGCAGACGGCAACTGTCACATGTACCACAAGCACGTCCTTGGTCATCTGCCTGGTAGCAAGATACCGTTTGGCTATAGTCTACGCCATGATCAAGACCTAAGCGAATGATATTTGCTTTGGATAAATGTAACAGAGGTGTTTCAAATTTGAGCGCTTGACCTTCTACACCGACCTTGGTTGCAAGGCGTGCCATATTGGCAAAGGCTTCAATAAATTCAGGACGACAGTCAGGATAACCGGAATAATCGACGGCATTAATTCCGATCACAATTGCTTCTGCACCAAAAACTTCAGCTGCAGCCAGTGCATAAGACAAGAAAATTGTATTGCGTGCTGGGACATACGTCACAGGAATACCTTCCTGAAGTTGGTCTGGCACATCAATACTGTGATCAGTCAGGGCAGAGCCACCGAGGTTGCCTAAGTCAATATTGATGACACGATGTTCTACACCTGCACGACCAGTCAAAGCTCTTGCTGCATCAAGTTCAGTGGTCGAACGCTGGCCATACATAAAACTTAAAGCAATACATTCGTAGCGTGCCTGCGCCCAGGCTAAACACGTGGTTGAGTCTAATCCGCCAGATAACAATACAATGGCACGAGGGCGCATAGCTAAATCTCCAAAATATTTGATAAATAATTAACGACCAGTTTCGTCATTCCATAACAGCTTATGTAACTGTAGCTGGAAGCGAACAGGGAGATGGTCTTCTAAAATCCATTGGGCCAGATCACGTGCCAGCTGTGGCATACGCGCTGTACCTTTTTCCACTTCAAAAGCAGGCGAGAACCAGACCGTACCGACTTTTTCATTAAGCTGATATTGTTTAACCTGCTGTTTGGACCATTCATAATCTTCACGATTACAGATTACGAACTTGATCTGATCGTGCTGGGTTAAATGGTCGAGATTGGAAAGCAAATTTCGTGCAACTTCACCCGAAGTTGGCGTTTTCAAGTCTAATACTTTTGATACACGAGGATCTACCTTAGACACATCCAGCGCACCGCTGGTTTCCAAGGAGACTTCACAGCCGGCATCGGCCAGGCGCTGCATTAACGGCAAGGCATTCGGCTGTGCCAGTGGTTCACCACCAGTCACGCAGATATAAGGTGTCTTAAAATCGAGTGTGGTTTGAATGATTTCTTCTAAAGATTTACGCTCACCACCTTCGAAAGAATAGGTGGTATCGCAATAGGTACAACGCAGTGGACAACCCGTCAAACGGATAAAGACTGTTGGCAGACCTGCTGTATTGGCTTCACCTTGTAATGAATAAAAGATCTCCGTGATGCGTAAACCCGCAGACGGATCAGAAACAGGGATAGCAGAAGATCGAAGCGTACTCATAACAAAATTAACCAGAGAAGAAAGAACAATGTATAAAAATAAAAATCCCTACGATCATTACTGACCGTAGAGACGAAGAGCGACTAAAGCTCTGAGGAACATTAAGTTCCTAAAAAGTTAAGACTTAGTCTTCACGCAACAGATCGTTCAGGCTAGTTTTCGCACGTGTTTTTGCGTCAACTTTTTTCACGATCACAGCAGCGTACAGGCTGTATTTACCGCATTTAGAAGGAAGGCTGCCAGATACAACGACTGAACCAGCAGGTACACGGCCGTAGTGGATTTCGCCAGTTTCACGGTCATAAATCTTGGTGGATTGACCAATAAATACGCCCATAGAAATCACAGAGCCTTCTTCTACGATTACGCCTTCTACGATTTCAGAACGTGCACCGATAAAGCAGTTGTCTTCGATAATGGTTGGGTTTGCTTGAAGTGGCTCAAGAACACCACCAATCCCTACACCACCTGACAGGTGAACATTTTTACCGATTTGCGCACATGAACCTACAGTTGCCCATGTATCAACCATCGTACCTTCATCAACATACGCACCGATGTTCACATAAGAAGGCATCAATACCACATTTTTCGCCTGGTAAGAACCTTTACGTGCTACAGCAGGTGGTACTACACGTACACCAGCAGCTTTGAACTGTTCTTCAGTCCAGTCACCAAACTTAGTATCTACTTTGTCATAGAAGCGAAGATCACATGCTTCCATTGGTTTGTTGTCATTCAGTTTGAAAGACAACAATACAGCTTTCTTAATCCATTGATGAACAACCCATTCACCATCGATTTTTTCAGCTACACGTAAAGAGCCATTGTCCAGGCCAGCAATTACTTCCTCAACTGCTTGACGAACTTCAGCAGCACAATCCGCTGCTGTGAAATTCGCACGGTCTTCAAACGCTTGTTCAATGATTGTTGAAAGCTGAGACATGATCTTCCTTCCAGAAAAAAAATTTCCAAGATTTTACACTATATTGAGCAAAGATTAGATGGAAAACACGACTTATATCAAAATTAATTCTTCCGAATTATGGAGAAAATGGATGTGTCAAGTTTCATTAAAAGATTAATAGATCTCTTTCATAAATCAAAAAACGATCTTCTTTTTGGTTAATATTTGCACTCCGGATTTCTTAGCATTCGTGCATAATCTGCGGATGAAATACATCGATTCAAACAAGCTTTCTGATCCTCAGTTCAAGCGATACACAGGCATCTCATGGTCAACTTTCTATTTGATGGTTGAGCAATTGCAGAAGCATGTCTCTGCCAAAGGCAGACCGCCCAAGTTAAGCCTGGAGGATCAGGTTCTGCTCTGTCTGAGCTATTGGCGGGAATACCGAACCTTATTTCACGTTGCGACGAGTTACGGGGTTTCAGAGCCCACAGCCTCAAGAATTGTCCGTCATGTTGAAGACTGCCTGATTCGGTCCAATCTGTTTAATTTACCCAAAGATTTACCCGAGGGCGAAGGCATCGACTGGAATGTTGTGATCGTGGATGCCACGGAAATTCCAATCCAAAGGCCTAAAAAAACAGAAGAAAAGCTATAGCGGCAAGAAAAAGACCCATACCTTTAAAGTACAGGCCATGATTCACTACAAAACTCAGCAAATTCTGAGTTTATGTACCAGTCGCGGTGCAGTGCATGATTTCGAGTTGTTCAAACG
>NZ_JBQEOL010000022.1:0-41526 GCF_052044895.1 Acinetobacter sp. 22323
CCAGATATCATCGGTAAGAAGAGTACGTGCCATTGAAAATATAGAAATAAAAATAACTCAAAGGAGGATTTTAAGTATTTAAAACCAATTCTTCAAATGAGGACACGCCCTAGTTAAAAAAATTACTATGACTTACAAGGAAAAATCGCATGATTTTTTAATCAGCTTAGTGCATGAATTAAGAAAAATGCCTCGTGAAACTACTTGGTTAGAATTTAAAGAAAATATTTCTGAACCCGAACGAATTGGCAAATATATTTCCGCATTATCTAACTCTGCTACATTAGCAAACAAAAGTAATGGTTATTTAATTTGGGGGATTAATGATGAAACTCACGATGTAGTCGGTACCTCATTTCAACCTCATCTTGCCAAAAAGGGTAATCAAGATTTAGAAAGTTGGCTTATGCAACAATGCAGCCCTAAAATCTATTTTAAATTTTATGAGGTAAAATTTCTGTTGCATATGAAGATGTTTTTATTGAAAAAAATGTAGTGATTTTAGAAATTCCTCAAGCACAAAATCAACCAACATCTTTTAATGGTCAACAATACATCCGTATTTCATCGAATGTTAAGCAATTAGATCAATTCCCCGAACATGAAAAAAACCTATGGTTATGTTTTGACAAGACACCTTTTGAACAACAAATTGCCGCTCACAATCTAACCCCTTTAGAATTATTTAGTTTGATTGATTATGCGGGCTTTTTTGATTTAATTTCATTTCCATTACCTACTAACCACGCCAGTATTTTAAGTCACTTAGAATCAGAAGGTTTAATTGTTAAAAATGAAAGTGGAAATTGGGATATTAAAAATTTGGGAGTAATCTTATTTGCAAAGTCCTTAAATAAATTCTCTCATTTAAAAAGGAAAGCTATCCGAGTTATACAATATGAAGGAAATAATCGTATTCGAACAATTAAAGAACAAAGCGGTGATAAGGGATACGCAATAGGCTTTGAAGGTTTAATTTCATATGTTGATAATCTTTTACCTAAAAATGAAGTTATAGGAAAAGCATTAAGGCGAGACGTCAGTATGTACCCTGAGCTATCAATTCGAGAGCTAATCGCTAATGCAATCATTCATCAAGACTTTACTATTCCTGGCATGGGTACAACTATTGAAATTTTTGCAGACCGTATTGAAATAACTAACCCAGGAAATCCTCTTGTTAATATTGATCGCTTACTAGACAGCCCTCCACAATCTAGAAATGAAAGTATTGCATCATTAATGAGAAGAATTGGTATTTGTGAAGAACGAGGGAGTGGTATAGATAAAGTAGTCCATGAAACTGAATTTTTTCAACTTCCTCCTCCACTTTTTGAGAATTTTGACAATGCAACTCGAATTGTTCTGTTTGCACATAAAGAATTTAAAGAAATGGATACTCAAGAGAAAATTCGTGCTTGCTATCTACATGCATGTCTAAAATACGTTCAAAGAGATTACTTAACTAATGCTAGCTTACGTGAGCGATTTAAAATTGAAGCTCAAAATAGTGCTATAGCTTCTAGAATAATAAAAGACACTTTAGATTTAGGTTTAATAAAACCTTTTGATCCAGAACAAGGACGAAAACATGCACGATACATTCCTCATTGGGCATGATTTATTTACTAAAAATTCTGATTCTTTATTGATAAAAATCAGTAAAAAACCATTAATTAATTTTTTTACTAATATAAATCAATATGTTGCCTTTTGATGGTTATTTGATAGAAGCCCTAAAATCTCTTTTATTGAGTAAGCTGTAAATCTCCTGCTTATTTATAAAAATATCTTGTTTTTCTGATAGATACTTTTTGATGGTTATTTGATTTTCATTACTTCCATCTAATGTTACATCTTTGTAAAATTAGTGTATTTTTCAACCATTAAAACCTTAAATATGAATCACTTAAATTCTTATAAATGTATGATCAAGCCTCTTTTTTTCATACTTCCTTAAGGGGTTTATATGAACACGCTTAAAACAGTGATCGCGACTGCAATCGTAGCAACTTCCGCATCTGCAATGGCAGCCGAAGCACCTGCAACAGCTCAAGCAGCAGTTCAAACTGTTGCTCAACAAGCAGCTGCACCTGCTCAAGCGAAAGTTGAAGCGGCTCAAGCGACTGCAACGAATGCAAAACAAGCAGCAGAAACAAAAGTTGAATCAGTAAAAACTGAAAATGCGGTAAAAGCAGATACAGCAAAAGCAGCAGCTGAAGACAAAGTTGCAGCAGTAAAAACAGAAGCTGTCGTAAAAACTACAGAAGCAAAAGAAACTGCAATGGCTAACGCAGCAGAAGTAAAAACTGAAGCAGCTCAACAAGTAGAAGCTGCAAAAGCTGCACCTGCTGAAGCAGCAGTAAAAGCTGAGAAAAAAGGCTGGTTCTCTTGGTTTAAAAAAGCAGCTTAATCCTGCGATTTAAACTGCAAAGGGATGTCATCTGACATCCCTTTTTATTATCTTCTATTTTTAAATACGGCCTGCGACTAAGTAATCAGCTTGTATTTTCAGATATTAAAAAAATTAAGCTGAAACCTTCTGCGCCAGCATCGTGGCAAAATGTTGTTTGATCCGATTACCCTGCTCATCCCTGCGATATAGCTCACCAACATCCTCATTGTATTTAATCAGCTTCCAGTCTTTATAAAAGGCTCTTAATTCACCTTGCTTAAAGGCAAAAGGAAAATCTGGCTGGGCTGGAATGTCATCAGTATCCATGGCACACACAATCAGGTTATAGCCATTCACTTTGGTCGCCTGCTGCATTTGAGTAATCAGTGCTGGAACGGTTTTAGCTTGCAGGAACATCATCACCACAGTGCAGCAGATAAAATCATAGCTGCCAGAAATACTTGGGTCGGCATTTAAATCCCGCTGTGCAATATGAATCTGCTGAATATCTTCAGCATCAACAATTTTCTGAAATTTTTCCAGACTCTGGGAGTTCACATCCCAGGCATCAACCTCATAGCCCATCTGGTTTAAATACAACGAATTCCGTCCTTCTCCGCAGCCGACATCTAAGGCACGACTACCCGTTAAATAAGGCGTAGCAGCCACAATTTCAGAATGTGTTGGAGAAATCGCATATTTTTTATGAAAATAATCTTGTGGGGCGCAATAGAATTTTAACTGGCATTCCACATCTGCACTGGCAGAGACAATCTGATGCCAGCGCTGCGGTTCAATCAATGGTGGTTGCTGCTCAGGTGTAAAAACATGAGTAGATTGCACCTCGCCTGCTTGGTCCAGCATGGCAAAATTTACCTTACCTTTTAAGACGGTCAGTTTGGCCCAAGTACCCGCCTTGGTATTATGCGGACGCTGAAAGCCCTGAGGAATCTGCTCCTGTGTCCAGACCGGCATTTCCTTATAACAAACTAAGTCCTGAGTCATGCAGCATTGCTCCTGTTCTCGCACCATTTTATTCAACTGATAATTTCCTGTTTATCTATAGCATGCTTCTGTTTTTGGCACCATGCTCAGGATGATTTATAGCTAAATGACGCTTTCAGGCTACAAAGCTTCTTCGACAATTTTCTGATTTTTGGTCTTAATTTGCTGCATCTGTTTATTGAGGTTTTCAATATCTTTATACAATGCGATAAAGGGCTGCACCGCTTTTTCATCATGGAACATAAACATGCGGTTGCGTTTTTCCCATTTATATTTCTTGAGCAAGGCAAATAGCTGATCAGCCTTGGCCAGACTCTGCTTTTCAATTGCAAAGATGGCATAGGCATCACTTTCCTGCTGGGTTGCTTTCAGGTTCTGTGCCAACTGCTGACGATAACGCTGCTTGATATCGAGCCGCTTGACCTGTTCAATCTGGCTTTCTTCACGGCGCTGAATGGTCTGCTCATAGTTCTGCACAATCTGATGCACCTGCTTGAGCATGGTCTCAGTTTCTTTATAACCTTGAGCCTGATCTTTCTCCAGACGATCAATATCCAGAAAATGCTCCCAGTTCGCTGCTTTCAGATCTCGCAAATACTGATTACGTTCTTCAGCGCGGTCTCGCATCTGTCCCAGTACATATTCCGCCATGACCGCATAATCACCATCCAGACGGTCTTCTTCAATGTCTAACTGAATCGGCTTGCTCCAGTCCTGTGCCTGTTCAAAGATTTCAGCTGTCTTTTCATTCAGAACAGTTTCATATTCGATCAGCTCGGCTTCTTCCTGCTGTTGCGCAGTGTATTGATAAAATAGCCATGCAAAGACAACAAGTGTCGCACCAGCCAGGACCATAAAGACACGCGGCATGCACATGCTCCCCTGCTGCAAGTTATGTATAGGTTTCCTTTTAACCAATATGCTGATTTTTTAGACACAAATCAATTGTTCTATACAAAAACTCTATGCAGGGACATAGTTCATCCTACGAGGAAATTTCATTAAAATTCCTGTTTAAGCCAGCTCTGAATCGTTTAATCCTGCCTAGCAACCGTTGGTAGCACACCATTCATTAATCAGCGTTCGGTCAATATTATTCGGATTGAACTGCTCCCGAGCCGCCTGAACTGAAGTGGCATCGCGGTTAATACCAAATGGCACCAGCATCAGATAAATACCGTCACGTGGATCAGGAGAACGCAAACCATCGGCAATGGCCTGCACATACTGTTGCAGCCCTGGTGGCAGGTTATCCAGTCGTGCCGGATTGGTGGTAGGCAGAATCTCAATATCACCCGCGAAGTCAGCATTAACCGTATAGTCTTGCAGTTCACGTTCAATCTTCATCATTCGCATCTTTAAGGCCTGTTTCTGGCTGGATTGTTCTTGCAGGGGAAGCATGAACTCGGTTTCTTCACGCAGTTCACGATCGGCCATCACAGTCAGTGTCGGCAAGGTGACGGAATCGGGTGCAGCATGTGCATTAACCAGACGCAGTGCAGTAAACAGACTCAGTAGCATCAGAAAAGTTGTATCGAGGGGACGCATAAGGAAAACCTCCGCATCGTCATTTCAGTGGGAGAAACCTTATTCTTGCTTGAACTTATGTAAAGGTGCTGAGTATTACTGTGAGCGTCGATAGACGGTTAATACCGCATGATTACTAGTGTTCGATGTAAACAGTTTTTATGCAGATTGCTTTTGAATAAAAGATAAATCTCTCGAAAATTCCAGATATAAAAAATCCCCGACTAACGAGGATTCAAAGACTTAGGGTTAGACTGATTGCTTTGAGCTTAAGGGATAGCAGAAGAAAGCTTGTTAAAATAATCCTGCATACCGAGTTTGATCGTGCTCGGATTAATTTGCAGTTGAAAACGATATTCGGCAGATTGGCTATTGCTACGATCAATCCCCAGCGGCCGTAGCATGATATTTAAACCCTGAGTTGGATCACTGGATTGCAGGCCTTGGGCAATACTCATGACATATTGCTGCAGCATTGGAGAAACCGAACTAAAGTCAGGCTGGCTCTGTGGCTGAAAATCCAGATTTTCGATCACCTGTGCATTCAGTACAAAATTCTGGGCTTCCTTGGAACTGCGCATCACCTGATGCTGTAAGGCACGCTGAGTCTTTTCTTCCTGGACAAAAGGAACATAACCGGTTTCATTGCTCAGTTCAGGTTCCGCCATCACGGTCAAGGTCGGCAGCGTTACCGCTACTTTATCATCGTCAGCTAGTGCTCCCATGCTGAATGCGCTCAGCATGATTCCAAATGCAGACATTGTCATAATATTCACTGGCTTGCCTCCCCGTAGTTCTCTATTACCCAAGTTGTATAACTGCAGATGTCATAAACTATTTTTAATATTCTTATCTATTAGATTACCTGGATTATTTGGACAACTCATGCCTGCTCGGATGAATGGCATCTCAGGAAAATGATCTCGAAACCTAAAAGCATATGACGCTCACAGTTTCAAAGCCGGATAATAAGCAAAGATCATTTTCTGTTGAATAACAAAATGACAGGCGAAAAAAAACCTCAAACATGGTTTGAGGTTTTTTCGAATATGGTGGCGAGACCCAGGATCGAACTGGGGACACACGGATTTTCAATCCGTTGCTCTACCTACTGAGCTATCACGCCGATGCGGTGTATTAAGCCGTATCTCCACACATTAGTCAATCGAAATTAGAAAAAAAATGATTGAATGTGTAAAATTTGACCCAAAAAAAAAATCCCTGATGGGATCAGGGATTGAAAACTTTAAATCGTTTTGTATATGGTGGCGAGACCCAGGATCGAACTGGGGACACACGGATTTTCAATCCGTTGCTCTACCTACTGAGCTATCACGCCGATGACGCGTATTAAACCGTTTCAGCCCAATGCCGTCAAGCATGAAAAGTATAATTTTTATCAATCGTCTACTTTTGCAGCAGATTTAATTATCACTTGCTTAATTTTTAATTAAAACGGCCTAAATTATTCATTTTCAGTCAAAAATTTGCATAAAAAAGCAGCCCTAAGGCTGCCTTGATACAGGAAAAGTTTAAATTTTTTCGATATGTGCCAGACAACGATGAATCGCGCCACAGCCAGGTTCAAACACCTTCACACCTTTTTCTTCTTCCATTCGGCACGCTTCACTGACCAGCCTTTCTGCAACCCCACGTCCACGATTGGCCGGATGTACAACGACATACTCCAGCAGGCGGGTTTCGCCTTGACCCGTGCACCAGATCGCACCAATAATACGGGTATTAAATTCTGCGGTATAAAGTACGGTATACTGTTGCAAGTTTTGCTCTAGTTGTTCCATGGCATCAGCCCCATCACTAAACTCCGGGCTGGTGTCATACAGTCGCTCAAGCTGGCTGCGCACTTCATCATTTTCCAAAGAAGTATAGGCATGTACGGTTATAGGCATTGATAAACCCTCCTGAGCAATCTAATATGCGGTGACGTCGTCACGGCGAAAATATTTTCTACATCAATCATTTTGACGTATTTGAGGAACGTGTCTATGACAGATCGTATCAGTGAAGTGGTAAGAAATACCAACGAAACCAAAATTCGAGTTCGCTTGAATCTCGATGGGTCTGGTCAAGGCACTTTAAATACTGGTATTCCATTTTTAGATCATATGATTGATCAAATCAAGCGACACGGTCTGTTTGATATTGATATTCATTGTGACGGCGACCTGGAAATTGACGATCACCATACTGTAGAAGACTGTGGTATTACCTTGGGTCAAGCCTTTGCACAAGCATTGGGTGACAAGAAAGGTTTACGCCGTTATGGTCACTTCTATGCCCCGCTGGATGAGTCTTTGAGCCGTGTCGTGGTTGATCTGTCTGGTCGTCCGGGTCTGTTTATGGATATTCCATTTACCCGTGCCATGATTGGCCGTTTTGATGTAGACCTGTTCTCTGAATTCTTCCAGGGCTTTGTAAATCACTCGCTGATGACTTTACATATTGACAACCTAAAAGGTAAAAACAGTCACCATCAGATTGAAAGCGTATTTAAGGCGTTTGCCCGTGCATTGCGTATGGCATGTGAAGTTGATCCACGTGCTGCCAATACTGTTGCTTCAACCAAAGGTACCCTGTAATGACCCGTATTGCCCTTCTTGACTATGGCATGGGAAATCTTCACTCCGCTGCCAAAGCATTAGAACATGTCGGTGCTACAGTAGATGTGACCAATGATCCGAAGCTGATTGCTCAGGCAGACAAGATTGTTTTCCCGGGTGTAGGCGCAATGCGTGACTGTATGCACGGTATGCATGAAGCGGGTATTGATGATGTGGTACGTCATGCGGTGTTCAATAAGCCGGTACTGGCAATCTGTGTCGGTATGCAGGCGCTGATGCAACGTTCTGAAGAAAATGGCGGTGCAGATGCACTGGGTATTTTTGAAGGCGAAGTGAAACGCTTCCCGGATGTGGAAGGTTTAAAAGTACCGCATATGGGCTGGAATCAGGTGCATCAGGCTGATCCAGGTCATCCAATGTGGAAAGATATTGAACAGGATGCACGTTTTTATTTCGTACACAGCTTCTATGTAGAGCCAAAAGATCCAAGCATCGTGGCTGCGACATGCAACTATGGACTGGAATTCTGTACGGCACTGCATAAAGAAAATCTGTTTGCGACCCAGTTCCACCCGGAAAAAAGCCATACCGCAGGTTTACAACTGCTGAAAAACTTCGTGGAATGGAATATCTAATCCTATCCATGTTTAAAAAAAACCCGCTTGAAGCGGGTTTTTTATTGCCCAATATTTAATCTTTTATTTTTTAATAAATTACTATATCATTCATTTACTTATAAAAATCTTAATGATAAAAACAAGGAAATAACAATGAGTAATTTAAATGATTCTGCTTTAAATGCAGGGGGACGTTTTGGGCGTCGTTCATATCTGGCCTGGAATATGCTGATGGGCTTTTGTTTGATGCTTGTCGGTATTTTAGCTGCTGTCATTCTACCAGGCGCAAATCCATTTCTGAGTCCAGATGGCTCCTTGCCTATGCTATCCCTGGTAGTCATGGGATTAATTTATATTGCAGTAATTTATTTCAGTATCATCTTTTTAATTCGTCGCCTGCATGACCGAAACCATAGCGGCTGGCTGTCTTTGCTGATGCTGGTACCTATCGCCAATATTTTATTTGCCTTGTATGCCCTGTTTGCTCCGGGTAACCGCAATCACAACCAGTTTGGACACCCCCGTACCACACGTGGCTGGGAAAATGTACTGGCGATTCTTTATATTCTTCTGATTGTTTTGGGGATTGCAGCAGCGATAGCTGTTCCGTCTTATCAGGACTATGTCAATCGTGCAAAACAGACAACTTTGCAACAGCAATAAGTTTAATCCAGTCAACTCAATTCAGAAGCCAGATCTAAAAATGGGTCTGGCTTTTCATTTTGATTTAAAAATAATTTTCTTAAAAGCGCTTTAGACTGAATTGAAAAAGTCTTAAGCTGCATCTTCATACACGGACCCACACAGACTCGTCATGGATGCCCTTCATTCTCCAATTTTACCCACCAAAGAAGAGATCGCCACACTTCCACGATTTCAAAATATCTCCTTTGAAAAAATTATTGTGATTCAGAATCTTCAACAGGCAGAAGTAATACGTGAAGAACTTGAACAAGTACAAGTCTTTGGCTTTGATTCAGAATCCAAGCCCATATTTAAAGCCGGTGAACAGTCTACAGGACCGCATTTGATTCAATTAGCTACCCGAGAAAGGGCGTATTTATTTCAAATGAATACGGAACTATGGCATTTTTTACAGCCGATATTTGCCAATCCCCATCAGATGAAAGCTGGCTTTGGCTTAAAAAATGACAAACATCTGTTCCGTAAAAAAGGTATTGAATTAAATGGGGTACTAGAACTATCCAAATGCTTTGGCAGTTTTGGGTTCAAACAGGCTGTTGGGGTCAGAAATGCGATGGCACTCCTGTTCCAGGTCAATTTCCCAAAGTCCAAAAAGATCAGTACCTCTAACTGGGCAGCACGGAAACTCAGTCAGGCTCAAATTGAATACGCGGCTGCGGATGCTTATGCCTGTATTTTGATTCTGGAAGAACTTTGGCAACGGAAACTCCTAAGCCGAGAATTGAAACTTTCCTAAAGATAATAATCATTGCTTCTGGATGTTGCTTAACACTGTTACTTGAGAAATTAAGCGCCGATCGATTGTAAGATTATGTAAACCATATGACGCACCAAAATTTAGCAAATGAATAATCACTTTTTCTAAAAACCTGAGTAAATTACTCAACTTTTTTACTATTCTTTCAATTGAACATTAAGCTAAACGATAGAAATGCACAAAAATAACACTACCCTCCCTTTGAAGCACCAAAATAACCAATATAAATCATTGTTTTTAATTACATTTTTTCACAAAATATAAAATTAATATCAATCCTTTGATAAACATGAATTTTCCATAAAATTTTCCTGACTTATGGTCAAAATTATGGTTCTAGACTCTATAAATTTGGCAGATTTTTGCTAAAACATGATGTGCATAACAATTCTCCATCGTTAAGTGATTCAAATTTCTAGAGGGTAAAAATCATGGCAAGTTTATTGGGCGGCGGTAAGTTCAATGGGGTATTCACACTGGCAGTGCAAGGTATTAGCAAAGCTGTAGGCTTCCTGACTAAGGCGGTTATTACCTTAGTTGATGAAGTGGTTGAAACAGTCAGTACTCTGACGGCACCTTTGACGGACGCACTGACACAATTACCTGTAGTTGGCGATACGCTAAAAACTGTCCTGGATACTAGTACAGGACTGTTAGCAGATGTGAGTCAAGGCGTGCATGCCGTATCAGACCAGCTATTACAGGGAGATTTATCTGGTGGTATAGACACGCTGCTAAATGGAACTACAGACCTGGTCGGTCAAACTTTAGATGGCGTCTCTGATATCTTAGATAGCGTTTTAGATACTACGGCGCCGCTGACTGCTCCACTGCTTTCTTTGCCAGTTATCGGTGATGTGATTGCATCAGTCGGGCAGACTACTTCTAACCTGAGTGGACTGATTTCAGAAACGGGTGATTATGTCGCTGGCATTCAGCCACTAGATCTGGTGAATGATGTACTCAGTAATCCGGTAGCGAGTGTGGGTGGTGTCCTGCAAGATGTCTCAGGCACTGTCGATGCACTGCTGGATGACCTTGCCCCGATTACTGATACTGCAGCGGATCTGCCAGTTATCGGCGGTATCGTTACAACGGTAGGCGCCACAGCAGGTGCAGTCAATGACGGTCTTTATGACCTGGGTACTCAGCTTGGTAAAGTAGGTCCACTGGATCTGGAACTTCAACTCGCATATGTTTAATTGAATTTCATCCATGCTGAATGATCAGCCTGATCAGATATAAAAATAACAATGAGCTGTACTCACTCACTCCAACCTGTCCATGACAGGTTTTTTTCATATGCGAGATTCAGTATTTAGATTTATAAATCCGCCGTTTATTTGTTAAGATGGCAGCCATTCAAATTCAATCGACGATTAGGCCAGGAGCGAAAGCATGCTGATCATCCCTGCAATTGACCTGAAAGATGGCAAATGTGTCCGTTTAAAACAAGGTCGTATGGAAGACGATACTGTATTTTCTGATGATCCAGTGGCTACTGCGCAGCATTGGGTAAATGAAGGTGCGCGTCGTCTCCATCTGGTTGATCTGAACGGTGCTTTTGCAGGTACTCCGATTCATAAGCCAGTCGTAGAAGCGATTGCTAAAGCACAACCAAACTTACCGATTCAAATCGGTGGTGGTATTCGTTCACTGGAAACCATTGAGCATTACCTAGATGCAGGTGTGTCTTATGTGATCATTGGTACAAAAGCAGTGAAAGAGCCTGAGTTTGTTGAAGAAGCATGTAAAAAGTTCGCTGGTCATATCATTGTTGGGATTGATGCCATGAATGGCATGGTCGCAACGGATGGTTGGGCCAATGTGACTGACGTGAAAGCGACTGATCTGGCTAAACGTTTCGCCGATGCAGGCGTGTCCAGTATTGTCTATACCGACATCGCACGTGACGGCATGATGCAGGGTGTAAACATTGAGCAAACTGTGAACCTGGCAACTTACTCAGGTCTTCCAGTGATTGCGTCTGGTGGTGTCACTAATATCGATGATGTTCACGGCTTAAAAGGCCAACCAGGCATTCTTGGCGCAATTACTGGTCGTGCGATCTATGAAGGCACTTTAAATCTTCGTGAAGCACAAGCGGTTTTAGACGCTTAATCTGAAAGATTGATGTTGCTGTAAAAGAGGTCTTCGGGCCTCTTTTTGTTTTTATCTGAATACTGATCTCCCATGTCTACCTTATCCTCTGAATCCTCAATATGGAAAGCGAAGCTCCCTCAGCTTTCTCTGATTTTAATTACCATCATTTGGGGTACAACCTTTGTGGTGGTGAAATACGGACTGACCTTTGCCAGTCCCGTGCTGTTTGTGGCCTTGCGCTTTATGGCTGCTGCCATTGCTGTGACACTCATTTCCTGGAAATATCTCAAAGGCATGACCGCTTTCGAAGTTTTTGCTGGTGCGGTCATCGGATTGCTCATTGCACTGGGCTATGGCACGCAAACAGTTGGACTACAAACGATTAGCAGTAGTGAATCGGCTTTTTTAACCGCACTGTATGTGCCTCTTGTGCCTATTTTGCTATGGTTGCTGTTTCGTAAAAAACCACATGTCATGACATGGATTGGGGCAGCCCTCGCCTTTTTAGGTCTGGTCTTCTTAACAGGAAATGGCTTTGGTGCGATTCAACTGAGTTTTGGACAGCTACTGACGATTTTGGGTTCGATTGCAATTGCACTTGAAATCATCTTTATCAGTTACTTTGCACCGAAGGTAAATACGCGCCGCGTGACCGTGTTACAGCTGATTTTCGCATCACTGTTCTGCTTTATTATGGCAGCAATGCTCGGCGAACCTCTGCTACCTGAGTTCCATCCTCACCTTGCCATCATTTTAGTTGGCCTCGGTATAGCCAGCGCAGTGATTCAACTGGTCATGAACTGGGCACAGGAAATGGTTGATCCTTCTCAGGCTGCCATTATCTATGCAGGTGAGCCGATCTGGGCCAGTCTGTTTGGCCGACTCGCTGGAGAACGTTTACCTGCTCTGGCTTTATTGGGCGGATTAATGGTGGTACTGGGTGTAATCGCCAGTGAATGGAAACCGAAGTTTTTAAGAACAGAAAAAAGGGAAGAATTGAAGGAAGATCTCTCTTAATTTTTCCCTCACCCTAACCCTTTATGAATCCCCCTAAATCCCCCTTAAAAAAGGGGGATTTTTTTATATTTATATTCAATTTTAGAAAGATACCATTTTGCCCGGATTGACCAAAGCACTAAAATTATAGGCCGTTTTCGCCATTAGAATCACCACCGGTGCAAGTACTCGACCAAATAGGATATCTTGATGCTGGATACTGGTTAACATATTAAAGTCATCGGATTTGCCACAGAAGTCATCTGCAATCGCTTTACCAATACGCACAGTTTTCGCCACGCCATGACCACTCCAACCTTGTACCGCATAGATTGGAAATTTATCACCAAACTTGCGGCTGTCGGCTGCACCATTCATGGTCAGATCAGTCGTACCACTCCAGACAAAATCCAGTTCGACCTGTTTTAACTGCGGGAAGACATGCTGAATAGTGCCTACCTGATTCGGATATTCTGCTGCCAAAAATCATAGAGCTATAAAAAAGAGCAGCGATATGCTGCTCTTTCCAGATCCCAATTTGATTTATCGATACATCGGCAGATTATCATTCAAACGCATAATCCCGCGAATTGCACGATACACAATCCAGATCCAGGCCAAGCCAATCACAATCAGGCAGAAAGTGGTGGCACCAAATGCGACGCCTGCAAACAGATCCGGATCTTCACCGGTAAAGAACAGGAAGAAAAATGGAACAAAGGCAACGATATTCCAGATCAGATACCACCAGAAGGTGCGGATCTGCCAGGTAAAATGGCTCTCGAAAATTGTGCCGCGAACCGAACTGCGTTTCACATAGTTAATTACCAGCGCAATGACAGCAAGCAGGCCACCGGTAAAGATCGCCACAATATAAAGAATATATAGAATAAGAGTCAGTGTGCGGTTAGGGTCCTTGTCAATCGAATAGTTCATACCCTCTCCTTTTTATCAATTTCCCTTAAATATTTAAGCCGTTTAAAGGGGAAATAAGCCATAGAATCAAAATGATGTTAAAGGCTATGGTACAAAAATAAATCTGACGGAATGGTTGTTTTTGTGTTTTATGTCTCAGTTTTTGTTGGGCCAGCCAAGCTGCCGGCCAACCTCCAAGAAAAGCCACCAGATGTAGCGCATTTTCAGGAATACGGCGATTACCGAGTTGGGCTGCTTCCTTGTCTTGCACATAAAGCCAGTAACTCAGCACATTCATGAGGCTGATCAACAACACTATCATCCCACTTAACAGGCCACTGAAACTGAATACCACAAGCGCCAGAATATATCCCACACAGAGGATTTGCATCGGCTGCAATTTTTCTTTTTTATTTATGCTAGTTTTCTGTTTAGCCGTCAACGCCTTGATTTGGGCAGCTTTGAGATAAGTCACCTGCTGAGCACGATAACGGCCCTGATCATCCAGAATCACGGCATAATCCAAGGCACAACCAACAATCGGGCGCGGACCAGGGCGCGCAAAGTCCTTAATGTGCAGAAACACACGTTCCTTGCCGGCATCATTTGGCTGAATAAAACCATAGCCTTTTTCATCAAACCATTCCACCAAACGCCCTTGATCACGCATATTATTGTTCCTGTTGGTTAAGCGGTGACAAACTTAAGTCGTTCGATCAACATATTACGCATTTCTTCCGGATTCTTTTGCAGGATATCGTTTCCGGTACGGCCTTGAGCCGCATTTTTCTGTGCCACTTGTAAACGCATCATCCAGAAACGACCGGCTGCCATCGCCAGGTAAAGCTGTAGACAGGCTTTTTCATCCTCAGTTAAGGGACGGATACTTTCATAAGCCTTTAAAAAAGCAACTGCACGTTCTTCATTCAAGGTCACCGCGGGATAATCGGTGCAGAAGTCATTCAAAGTAATGGCAATATCAAACAGCAGCTCATCTTTATTCAATTCATAAAAATCCAGAATGCCATTGAGCTGATCTCCCTCAAACAGGGTATTGTCACGGAACAGATCTGAGTGAATAAAGCCACGTGGGCGATCAGTATAAACGGCTGTCAATGCCTCATACAGGCCGAGCAACTTACCCAACAGGACTTTATCAGCAGCATTCAGGGTCGGCTTGATCTCCTGTGCCACAGCGTACCAGTAGGCATGATCACGTACGAATTCGCGTTCCAGTTTAAAATCTTTTAGTGCCACATGCATTTTTGCCTGCGCAATGGCAATGGCTTCGGCCTGAGCCTTGGTCGCTGGCATAGGATGTTCGCCCAGCATCCGTGGCGCAATCTGGGCTGGCTTTCCTTTAATGCTATGAATGGCCTTGCCTGAATGCGATAATGGGACAGGCACAGCCACCCCTGCCTGTCCCAGATGCTCAAGTACGGGAACCAGTTCACCAGCAGCCTGTTCATCCATGTCCTCGAACACAGTCAATACATATTGCTGGTCTTCACAGACCAGAAAGTAGTTGGTGTTCTGGATACCTCCTTGAATGGGAATCAGATCAATCGCCTTGAGACCATAAGGTGCTGCAAAATCCTGAACTTCCTTTAAAGTCAAAGTGGTATAAACCGACATAGAAAACCTGCGAAAAAACTTACATATTTTTGCTAGAATACCGTTTCCATCTGCCAAGGTGTAGCGCTTGCGTGGGTGAGTTTCATAATCGGCTGTAATAATTGGAAAAATTTATGCTAGCTAAACGTATTATTCCTTGCCTCGACGTTGATAATGGTCGTGTGGTCAAGGGTGTTCAGTTCCTTGATATTCGTGATGCGGGCGACCCGGTCGAAGTGGCGCGTCGCTATAATGAACAAGGTGCCGATGAAATTACTTTCCTTGATATTACCGCTACACATCATGGACGTGACACGACTTATCGTACTGTAGAGCGTATGGCCGAATCTGTATTCGTACCGTTAACTGTAGGTGGTGGTGTCCGTAAAGTTGAAGATATCCGTTTATTGTTAAATGCTGGCGCGGATAAAGTCAGCATTAACTCAGCAGCGATTTATAATCCTGAATTCGTCCAGGAGGCTTCTCAGCGTTTTGGTGCACAATGTATCGTGGTGGCTATTGATGCCAAGAAAACCGGCGAGAATAAATGGGAAATCTTTACTCACGGTGGCCGCAAGGAAACGGGTATTGATGCGATTGAATGGGCCATGAAAATGGCGGACTACGGCGCCGGTGAACTGTTAGTGACCTCAATGGATGCTGATGGTACCAAAGCGGGCTATGACCTGGCACTCATGCGTACCATTAATGACCGCGTTAACATTCCAACAATTGCTTCTGGTGGTGTCGGTAACCTGCAACATCTGGCGGACGGGATTTTAAAAGGGGGCGCAGATGCTGTACTTGCAGCCTCAATCTTCCACTTCGGCCAACATACCATTCCAGAAGCAAAAGCCTATCTGGCAGCGCAAGGCATTGAAATGCGTCTTTAATTCTTTTTAGAGACAAGATCTGAAAAAGGCATGTTAATCATGCCTTTTTTATTACTTGAAAATTTAAGCACATGAATTAGGGACAAAAAAAAGGAGTCTTGCGACTCCCTATAAAACCAAGAATAGACTACAGCGCTTGGTGTCAATATAACCAGTAAAATCTAACCATAACTCAAGTATTCATAACAACCTGTCAGCGTTAGGCTATATCGCTGACAGGTGTAAATATAGGTCAAAAGACACCCCGAATATTGACAATTTAAGCAGGATTTATTGACAAATCACGACAACAATAGCGTGCAAATGCATTTTATTTCCTTATCTAAAACTTCTAGGTTTCTTTTAAGGATTTAAGGCTCTATTTTTCTCAACCCATTTGGCTGGAAAGATCTGCTGAATACTGCTGCTCAGGGCTTGAGAAACCGGTTTGGGTAGATAGATGCCGAGTGGATTTTGTTCCTGTAATTCAGGCGATGAAATCACCCGTGTCCCCATAACGTAGTCGAACCATGGTCGGGTCACACACCAGTTGGCATCCTGATTACTATTCATATGATGGTCATAATGCCAGGGAATTTTTCGCTTGGCCCATTCTGGTTCCAGATGTGCCCGACGATGCACATAATAATAATTGCAGGCACTATAAAGCACTGCGAGCGACATTCCTTTTGAAACCGGATAAAAGGCCAGACCAAATACACTGGCAACAACAACCAGAGATCCAATTTCATTACGGGTACGCCAGTTCTGCCAGCCTTCTACATAGCCATGATCAGAGAATGCCGTCTTACGCACTTCCCGATGATGCTCCCAGTGTGAACGCATGCTCTGCGGTACTGGACTGTAGCGAGCCTGCCCTTTGCGAGGTATACCATGCAGAATATATTTATGCGCAAACCATTCAAAACCATTGGCAATTACCAGTCCTGCCAGAAAACCTTTTAGCATCGTTTGTCCCTCCTTTTTATTTACTATAGGTGAGCTAAAAGGCTAGATATTGACCACAAAATTCAATATGATTGACAAAACACGACAAAAAAGAATTAAAAAATGCACAGCATACAGGACGATGCAGGCACGGTTTATGGAGGTCTGGGACATTTGTTGCTGGAATTCTATCTATCCAAACAACTCCCCATTCCAGAAAAACTGCTCGCTATACAGGACGTTGAACGCTTTGAATTTGTCATCTGGCGTGAGTTGCTCATGCAATTACAGCAAAAGCTGCAGACTCCTGCCTTAGGCCTGGAAATTGCTAATTTCGTACAACCCCGACATCTGGGCATTATTGCCTATCTGGCGCTGTCCTGTGAAACCTTGGGCGAAGCCATGATGCGCTATCATGACTATCATCGTCTGGTCTATGACGGCAGTCCTTTAGAAGTCCGTGTCGAAAATGACTACCTGTCAATTGCCTGGGTCGATGTGCCTCTAAATCTGGCGACTCAATTGACTGATGAAGTCGCCATGGCATTGATGCTGAAATTTGTACGTTCGCTGATGGCTACCGATGATATTCACTTACATGAAGTCCATTTCCGCCAGCCGACCAACAAACATCTCAATCTGTATGAACAGTACTTCCGTTGCAAGGTTCGTTTTGATCAGCCAAAGAGTGTGATTTTTATGCATGTTTCTGAACTGGCAAAACCATTACGTCAAGGTGACCAGACGCTACAGAAGCTGTTAAAACAACAGGCAGAAGCCTTATTGGAAAAACTGCCGAATACTTCACAGATAGATCATCGGATTCAGCAGGCGATCCTGACCGGACTGCAAAAAAACATGTTTCAGATTGAGCATATTGCCCGTCAGTTACACTGGTCGGTTCGGCAGTTGCAGCGTCATTTGCAAAAACAGGGCAAGACCTATCAGCAGCGAATGCAGGAAATCCGTTTTATGCTGGCCCAGCAATATTTGACCGATGAAAATCTAAGCCTGCACGAGATTTCCCTGTTATTGGGTTATTCAGAACAAAGTGCCTTCCAGCGTGCCTTTAAGCAGTGGACCCGCCAGACGCCGCAACAGTGGCGCTCAGACTATCTGAAAAACAAAACACAGGAGAAATTTTTAGATTATCCGATGCAGGCCAATCTCAATACCCAATATCAAATTTAGATTTTTGAATAAAAATAATAAAGATAATTCGAGAGAAATAAACTTTTAAACCTGAATAAAAAAAGCTCATAGTTATCCTGAGCTTTTTCTGTTTCGCATGGAAGAGTCATGAAATTTTAAAAAATGACCCATTATAAAAATGGATTATCAATTTCCTGAGCGTCATCACGCTGGATCTTGTCAGGCAGATCCGGGGTATTTTCCAGTTGCTGTACCACATCATTGAGTAGCGCCTGCAAGGCCTTGGCTGCTTTCAGTCCGGCCTGATCCTTGGTTAACTGCAAGTTTCCATAGAGGCTGACACAGTCCACATCATTTTCAATGGTCAGGTCATGAATCGCATGTGATTCGGTGCCGTTTTCATAAGGTTTAAACATTTTCTTCTGTCGCTTCCTTGTTGTTTTTTAATTGTACCGGATAGATTTATGCTACCTGAATCCTGTCTGGCACAACAGAATTATTTCAAAAGCTGTAAAATGAACTGTAGCACTGCTTCCAGCAACTGCTTGATAAATGCACCTTGCGGATCATTATTGCCTGCTGCGTCACTAGTGGAGCCCTCAGATGTTGAAGTATTCCCGCTCACAGACGTACGACTGCCACCAGAACGTTTGAATTCCTCTTGTAATGCTTCCAGGTCACTTTTGGATACATCTTCGGCGCACTGGCTTTCTGCATCCCAGTTTGCATAGGTGATTGGCTTATTGGCCTTCACCTCGCTGGCTTTCAAAGGCAGCTTATAAGTATTACGTTTCTGTTCTTCAGTCAGTTGCGGGAAGATGTTGATATTAACCAGTTCCTCTAGGGCACAGACGCTGATGATCTGGACTTTTGGTGCCGGATTTTTCAGGTTGTTATCCACATAATACACCCCGGCTGCACCAGTTTTCGGCATATATACCGCTTTATAGGTCGCATTCGGTACGATTACACCTTTGCCAATCGTCTCCAGCTTTTTCGCGCTATAAACCGGCCCCGTAACCACGTAGACATCCTGTTTCTGTTTGGTCACCACCGCACGAGTGGCTTCTTCCAGTTCACGCCACGCCTGCTGATTGTTCTTCGGGGCTTGCGGTACCATATTGGCTAAGGAGAAACTGTCAAACTGTGCCTGCTTGGTTGGCATATCGGCATTTGGTGCCATATGTCCACGGTCATAGCCAGTACCGCGGTAATCTGCCAGAGTTGCGCGATGCGCCGAACTGACACGTTCTTCCTCATGGAAACTGTCTTCACGCGGAATCTTTTGACTCAGGCGAGATGGCGTCAATAGTTCTGCCACCCATAATGGTGTTTTGGAGACACCAGAGTACATGACATTAAAGCCGTTAAAGCACAGTGCATAGCTGTTCTTTTTTAAGCTGTCCTTCATTAAGTAAGGTGGCACATCCCGGTAAAACTGATCCAGACAGGCAGAATTTGATGGTGAAGACAGCGATACCCACTGGCTGATTTTTTCTTGACCAAAGGCAATCGCAAAACTACCCGATGCCACCACACCCAGGATAATTTTTACAGTATTTTCGTTAAGGAACTGAAAGACAGGATTTTTTTTGGTACGTTGCTTCTTGGCCATGATTACAGCTACTTTAGAACATTTACAGCGGGTGTTGCCGAGCTTAACAAGCCCTGTAAGCCATGTATATCACGACTTTTCTAATCGATTAACAAATAAGCAATATGTAAATAAACATCCATTAAGTATGTAACAGCCTGTCGGTTTTTTACGAATACTTGAACTAGATTTCAACCCATTTATGTAGCTTTCCTTGCTGCCCAGTCTTTAATTATGCAATTGTAAGCACTTCTAATTCTTCCAAGAAATATACGAAGGAGCATTGTGATGTTATCGCTGAAGAAAAACTCCCATACTTGCAAAACTCATTATTCAAAATTACTGGCTCTAGGTGTACTTACCAGTGTAATGAGCCTTAGTGCATTGGCTGAACCACGGGTACAGCCGGGCGAAACATTAGAAAGCCTGTCCAAGGCACGAATTAGCACCACTGTAAACGGTCAGAATGCTTCTCTGGAAAATCTGGTCAATTCTGGTCAGATTCGTTTAGTGCAGCCAAGTCAGGCACCTGCTATGCAAAGTAATCCGTCGTCTGGCATGCAATCTGGTCAGCCGGGCATGTCTCAGGCTCCGGGTATGATGCGTCATTCTCAAGATCCTGCCATGATGCGACAAGGTGCAACTCCAGACATGCAGCAGCCCAACGATCCCCGTACTCTGCCTGAGATGCAGCAAGATTCCCCGATGACACCAGCAGGCTCTACTGCTCCAGGTGTAACTACTCCATAACGGGTCTGAAACAGATATTAAAAAACCAGAGCTGAACTCTGGTTTTTTTCATTTTGAATATTGTTGCTAGATTTCGATCTGGCTACCAAGTTCCACCACCCGGTTAGTTGGAATCTGATAAAAATCACTCACCGGACTGGTATTCCGTTGCATTGAGATAAACAGTTTTTCACGCCATGGTGACATGCCTTCTCCGATTGCATGAATCACCCGGTCACGAGAGATAAAGAAACTGATCTGCATCAGATCATAATCAAAGCCCCATTCCGTGTAGGCTTGTTTGACCGCCCGTGGAATATCAGGCTGATCCTTGAAGCCGAAGTAGGCATAAATCCGGTAAAAATGCTCATTCAGCTTTTCAACTTCTACCCGATCTTCCTCTCCCACAAAGGGAATATCCCGGGTAATCACCGTAACCATAATATTACGTTGATGCAGTACTTTGTTATGCTTGATGTTATGCAGCATGGCATGTGGCACGACATCCGGAGTTCCGGTCAGGAAAATGGCATCACCCGGCACAAACTGGGTCCCGCCACCGGTAGACACACTCTTGATAAATAGCTCAATTGGCAAAGTATTTTGCTGCATACGTTTGAGTAACAGTTCGCGGCCATCTTTCCAGGTCATGAGTATCGTAAACAGTACGGCACCCAGCATAATTGGCACCCAGCCACCGGAATAGATTTTCAGTGAAGTAGATGCGACAAAAATCAGATCGAGCGCCAGAAAAGGTGCGGCAAACAGCAGCACTTTCCAGATTGGCCAGCGCCAGAAACCATAAGCCAAAATAGAGATCAAGATTGTGCCACAGAGCATAGTCATGGTTACTGCCACCCCATAGGCGCTGGCAAGTCTCGCACTGTTCTCAAATAACAAAATCAGAATCACGACTGAAATAAACAGCATCCAGTTAATAAATGGCAGATAAATCTGACCACGTTCTTCAGCTGAAGTGTGTTTCACGCTCAAACGTGGTAAATAACGTAGCTGAATTGCCTGATTGACCATCGAGAATACTCCGGTAATCACGGCTTGTGAGGCAATGACCGCAGCAGCCGTTGCCAGACCAATCATTGGATACAGGCTCCACTCTGGCAGCAGCATATAGAATGGATTAGCCAAAGCTTCTGGACTGCGTAGCAGAAGCGCACCCTGCCCTGCATAATTGAGTAACAGACATGGCAAGACAATAATGAACCAGGCCAGACGAATTGGCAGGCGACCAAAATGTCCCATATCTGCATAAATCGCTTCGCCTCCGGTCATGGTCAGAATCACTGCGCCCATGGTCAGGAAAGCCACATAAGGTTGATCTACCACAAAATGATAAGCCCAATAAGGGTTGATCATATGCAGGACTGTCGGCGTCTGGATGATACTCCATAGACCAAAGCCACCAATCGACAGGAACCACAGTAAAGTCAGTGGACCAAAAAATTTACCCATGGTCCCGGTGCCATGACGCTGTACCAGAAACAGGCCGGCAATGATTCCGATGGATAAGGGCTCCAGCCATTTATTAAACACCGGCGTAGCAATACTCAATCCTTCAATGGCAGAGAGTACAGAAATCGCAGGTGTGATAATCCCGTCACCAAAGAACAATGAAGCACCAATAAAGCCTAAAGCAATCAGGTAAATCTTTTTCTTATCCGAGATTAGTGTAGTTCGCAGGTTGAGGGCCAGCAGTGACATGATGCCGCCCTCACCATTGTTGTCAGCACGCATGATGATGGTGACGTATTTAAAACTCACCGTCAGCATGATGCACCAGAAGATCAGAGAGAGAATGCCCAGTACCGAGGCTTCGCTGATGGCAAGATGCGAGGTCAGGAAACATTGGCGTAGTGCGTAGAGAGGACTGGTACCAATATCACCAAAAACGACCCCAAGCGCAGCCAGCGTAATGACTGGTAAAGCTGCTTTTTGTGCAGTACTTTGCATATATTGTCTTCGTTTTAGAAAGCATTTTTGCGAATCATAGCACTGCCTTTAAACTTTTTCTGCAAATCAATTGTTTCAAGCTTGGCAGACTGGTTTTTTTTCTATATCATCCACCGCCATGGTGAGGTGTCCGAGTGGCTGAAGGAGCACGCCTGGAAAGTGTGTATACGTTTATAGCGTATCGAGGGTTCGAATCCCTCTCTCACCGCCAAGATTCATAATCATGTAGCCACATGATGTCTCAAAAGGTTTAAATCCGAAGGATTTAGACCTTTTTTGTTGTCTGTAATTAAATATCATGCTGCAATTTCACTATTGACTATTCCTCAATGCCTTCATTTTTTAGCTTTTAGAAAAGAAAAAATATTTAATCAGATTCTTTAATTTTTATGGCTTAATCAAGGAAAATTCATTAAGTTGTTGGCTAAATTCCATTTTTAGAAGTTACAGCAATTTTAATTTTATGAATCATTATCAAGCTTGTAATATTCTGCCAATTGTTTGAAAAGTGATCTAATATAAAATGTGTAATCAGAAGCTCGCTGTAGTTTCTTTTCCAATTTAATACCTCCTTCCTTATGATGGAGGTATTTTTTTATTTAAAAAAAATCAGTTCTTATACAGTGGTGAATTCTCTTATACTCTTATTATTCAGCCCCGGATAACAACTAGAAAAGACGATGAAAAAACTAACCTTTACTACCCTGCTCGTTATGTTTGTTATTGCTGGTTGCCAAAAGCAGCCGGAGCAGGCAGAAGCCGCAATGTCGACAGATAAAAACTCTGTAGATGTCATTCAGTTTGAACAGGCGGATCAGAAAATCAGTGGTTTTCTGGACCAGTTAGATAACCCGGCTACGCCTATGGAACTTCGCAAGAAAATCATATGCGAAGATTATCCTGAGGTGTATTTCAAAGAATATGTACCTGCCTTTATAAAAATTGCGCCAGAAAACACAAAAGAACAGTTAGCACAGGATCTGAAGCTGGCACTGGATTTTTATAAGAAGAAGGACAATGTCGTTTGCTAATACTTGTCTTTTAATTAATGAACAAATGAATTGCCCTCTTTCTCCTATATATACTTCATGAAAGTTATACAAAAAATTCAGTTACTGAATTCTAACTTGGCATAAAAATAGCTTAATTTTATTGTCATCATCGCTATGTTATGTTGCTCTTAGCGGGCACATAAAAGGAGAACAAAAACCAGTAGATCTAACCAACCACGCCATTGATCTTGATTCAAACTAAAAGCTAAAAGATAGACACACTGCTATTCGGGAGCGAACATGAATAACAGCGCAAACTATGCCAAACAGATCAAAAATGCTAAACGTGGCGGTTACACTCCGACCATTGCCAAAGACGTCAACAAACACAAGATTCAAAAAGCCCTCAGACTCATCGAACAGTGGAGAAGCCTCGCTCAAGAACTCAAACCTCAAATGCAGTTTGACATGGCCTTTACCTTGGAGGAATGTGCTCAGGATCTGGATCGTATCCTAAAAAGCCGATAAACCTAGTTTTTATTCATCTCTGAAACCAGCTTACATTTTCCACCCTCGCCCACACTTTCGCATGTGGGCGATTTTCATGAATCCAGCTGATGTATTTCAAGTTTTGCAGCTTTTCGTATCATGCAGAATTCAATCAAACTTAAAATTTCACCAAAGCATTTAAACGGTTATTTTTTGGCTTGCATCACCCCGAAAAATCTGTAGAATGCACACCACAACGCCGGCATAGCTCAGTTGGTAGAGCAACTGACTTGTAATCAGTAGGTCCACAGTTCGAATCCGTGTGCCGGCACCATTTTCTTAGCCTCGCTTTTTTAGTGAGGCTTTGATGTTTCTGGAGTCTGCATTTTCTTCGGGCTTGATCTTTTCAGGCACTGTTCTAGTGCTTTGCTTTTGCGCTGATCTGCACATACCGCACCACACCTTCTTCAAAAAGCTTTCGGCATAGTTTTGCGGTCATCTGAATTTTAAATTCATCTAGTCTGGATGCCTTCACAGACTGAACCAATTTTTTTGAATTTAAATCCTGCTGTACATACCTGGCAAAACCGGCAAAGACTGATTCTGACAGATCTTCAACCTGAACATCTATGAATTCAAACTGATCCAGACATTCATATAACGCACCCAGCGGCATTAAATCACTTAAATTGACATCTGCTGATTTCAGCAAAAGCTGGTATTTACGCTTTTGAAATGAATTTAAAGTTTTCCAGCGCTCAGACAAAACCAGATGATGAAAACCGATTCGCGCTTTTGAATTCAAAACTGGGATTATCTGTTCCAGCAAGCTTGGCACGCTATTGTGATAAGCCGCATCCAGACACAGCACAGCGTCAAATTTATGTGGGAAATGGATATCTTTTAGTCGAAGAAAAGAAGCATGATAAATTGCATTCAGTTCAGGTAAATGCTGCTGAATCCTGGTAACACAAGTTTTCTGTAGCTCTACACCTGCCAGGTATTGCACCTGATAGTGCTGCTGCCAATGCAGCAGACTGGCACCCTGACCGCAGCCAAGATCCAGTAATTTATCTTTTGAATTTAAATGAATGGTTTCAGCCAGATGATCAGCCAAAGCCTGACAAGCAGCAACATAGTCCTGCTGCCCTGTCTGCCAGTAACCAAGATTGCTCCAGGGCAATAATGAAGTATCTCCAAGCAATGCTGTATTGATAGCATATTTATGCTCGGGTAGACGCTGCCGAAAGGCCTGGAACAGTTTCATGCTTAATAACCGAGTTGTGGTGCAACCTCAATATTCGGTTTTAATCCCTCGAATGGCAATGGTGCACCAAAGATTTCTGCAATCTTCATCGCTGAAGTAACTGCAGATTCTAGAATTGGCAAGCCATCACATGACCATGAACCACAGTAAAACACTTTACGGCCCTGATCCAGATGACGTTGCTGTAATTCCTTGTTCAAGGCTACAGTATGCGCATCAACGACTGCACGAGTCAGTGTCACAGAAGAAATAATTTTCTTCGGATCGATATCAGTCACCGGGCGCCAGGTCTGGAATACCGGAGATTTACCTACCAATGTTGGTTCAACCGCATTGAGCCATACCGTGAACTGCTGACGGGTAAACTTGCGGTCCATCATATAGCTTAGTACTGCCCAGTCTTTACGTTTCGGCGGCATCACGCTGGTATCGGTATGAATCACCAATTGCCCCTGCTCAAACTGGAATTTTTTCAATAATTCAATATCTGTTGCAAACTGGTCTTTATCAAGAAATTCCTCGATCTTGTTGGTGGGTGTAGCAACGATGACACGGTCAAATAACTTGGAATAACCCGCCGCATTTTCTACACGGACCTGATCACCCTGCTGTTGTACCAGCGTAGTTGCTGCACCACTGACAATGTCGATGCCTTCAATCAGTTTATCCACCAAGGCTGGTGTACCGCCCTGCATACGCAATAATGCATCGCCATCTGTCAGCTGACGCAGGAAAATCAATAAGGGCTTGGCTGGCCATTCACCAATGGTTTTTGGGTTACAGGTACAGATGGTATACAGCACTGGCATCACCGCACCATGCCAGAATACTTCTTCAATATCATTGCGATTAATAAATTCTGCCAGGCTGATATCCTGATTTTTAGATTTAAAGAATTTGTTCAACGCTGTTTTTAGTTGTAATAAACCTTTAACCAGACGCCAGCCATACTGCTGAAGGCCTTTACGGTTATTGATAATCGGAAAGTTACCAATCCGGCTACGCGAAGTCGTCAGCCAGGTTTCAGTCCGGTCCTCAAATAACCAGCTGCATGCCATATAAGTGCGTACCGGATAGGTCTTGATCCCCAGATGAGTCGCAAGACTTAGCGTATTTTTCCACAAGTACGGGTTCATCACACGCAAAGGAGCATCTACTAGTCCACCTTCAAACTCGAGGCTGTGACTGTCCATGCCGCGCCCTTGCAGCGCTTCAAAAATAGTGATGTGATGTCCTGCATCCTGAAGAATTCTGGCTGTAGCCAGTCCGGCCATGCCACTACCAATTACTGCGATATCCAAACTGATCATCCGTCATTGAGAAACTTTTAGAAATTATGTACCAAGCCTGCCGTAATTAGGCTATTAAAATCTTCCAGATTGCATTTTTTTCAGATGGATTAAAGCGCTTGAAAATTCATAATTTTTTACATTTTTAATATAAAAAGTTAACACTGTTTAAATTTATGCTTTTATTGATATTTTTTGTATTTTTAAAAAAATTATCCTTTAAAAACAATATATTTAAATTGACCAATTTTTTAACTTTCGTTTTACAAAAGATACAAGAAGCGCTATAATTTTCTGCATAATAAAATGATAACTCCATCGCCCTCCACAGTGTTGAAGTTATTTAAAAAATCTTATAATCAGAAGAACTTACAGCGCATAACTATTTAAGAGCCTCTGCACTGCAGAGGCTTCTTTCTTTCTGGACTGACATTTTTATTCAGTAGCTACCGGAATTTCTCCAAATTTACCCTGATTAAAATCTTGGAAGGCTTGGACAATTTCTTCCTTGGTATTCATCACAAAAGGACCATAACCTTGAGTGGGTTCCTTCAAGGGTTCACCAGTCAAGACTACGAATTTGCTGTCCTGATAAGCCTGAATCTGGATTATAGGATCGCTATCCTGAGCAAATATCACAATAGAACTGTCCAGAACTTTCTGGCCAGCATTCACTACCAGCTCTCCACTCAATAGCACCAGCAAAGCATTATGACCGGCAGGTATCTGCAGCATCGTTTCATAATCTGCTTTGAGTTCACCATCCCAGACATTGACCGGACTAAAGGTATGCGCCGGACCATGATGCCCATCAAGTTCACCAGCGATGACCCGGATATGGCCTGCACCTTCATCCATTTCAATCCGGGGAATATCAGTTGCCGTCAGTGCCTGATAACGTGGTGTAGTCATTTTGTCTTTGGCAGGTAAATTCACCCACAGCTGGACCATTTCAAACAGACCACCATTCCGGGCAAAGTCTGGAGAATGGAATTCTTCATGCACCACGCCTGCACCTGCAGTCATCCACTGTACATCACCTGCCTGAATCGTACCGCCACCACCGCCAGAATCCTTATGTGTTACTCCACCCTGATAGGCGATCGTCACGGTTTCAAAACCACGGTGTGGATGTGAACCGACACCCTGCTGCACCGTAGTCGGATCAAAATGATACGGCGCTGCATAATCCAGCAACAGAAACGGACTGATGACCTGACCAAGACGGTCATAAGAAAACAGGTTTTTAACCGGAAATCCATCACCAACCCAATGCATGTGCTGACTACGGTAAACGCCTATGACTTTTTTCATCTTTTACTCCTATCTGAATAGGATAAACATGTATTCATTGTATGCGTTGCGGATAACTATCGATACTAGGCCAATGAAATGCAGTATCCCAAATATAAGACAATACTGGTGTCAGTACTGGTACCCTACAACTGGTTTATACCTTATGTAAAAGCCAGCGTCGGGTGATGAAAAACTGATCGAGCATCTGGTTGAAGGCTTGCTTGCCACAGCCGAAAGTCATCAAGGCTATATGATTTAATTGTCCTTTCATTTTCGAATAACCATAAAAAAATCCAGCGCTGAAGGCTGGATTTTCTTATGGTTGATAAAGATTTGTCGAATTAGATTTTACCTACCAGATCGATTGAAGGAGCAAGAGTCGCTTCGCCTTCTTTCCATTTTGCAGGACATACTTCACCTGGATGAGCATGTACATACTGAGCTGCTTTTACTTTACGAAGCAGTTCCTGCGCGTCACGACCGATACCACCTGCGTTGATTTCAATGATTTGGATTTTACCATCCGGATCAATCACAAAAGTTCCGCGGTCAGCCAGACCTTCAGCTTCGATCAGCACTTCAAAGTTTTTCGCCAGAGTCCAGGTTGGATCGCCAATCATTGGATACTGGATTTTACCAATCACGTCAGACGTGTCATGCCAAGCTTTATGGGTGAAGTGCGTATCCGTGGATACACCATAGATTTCTACACCTAATTTCTGGAATTCAGCATATTGATCAGCAAGATCGCCTAATTCTGTTGGACAAACAAAAGTGAAGTCAGCAGGATAGAAGAATACAACAGACCATTTGCCTTTCATGTCCTGCTCAGATACTTCAATAAATTGACCATTGTGATAAGCAGTTGCGTTAAATGGCTTAACTTCAGTATTGATTAAACTCATGTGATTTTTCCTATCAGTTCGCGGGAATTCATTCGATGAACTAAGAATACGCAAAAACTAATAAAAGATAAAACCGTAACTTTTTATAAAAACTATCGGTTTTTTAGATTTATAAATTCTATTAATTTTTTACTTATTATCTTTTATTCCAATTTAACTCCTGACCTCTACCGAGAAAAATGCTGTAAAGAATCCCAAACTGACTGTGCCAAAGCAGATACGTGCTTTTGCGGAAAATCCTTGACTCGACCTGCCAGCCAGGCACGGCAATAGCTTTCTGTCGCGCCAATTACTAAAGAGGTCAGTAAAGCAGGTGGGACAGCTTGCTGACAAGCGGCATCTGACTGCTGGGCCAGCCATTTCTTTAAATCCTGATTGCGCTGGCTGGTGCGCTGTTCCAGATCCTGAGGCAGCTCTGAGGTATGTACCACATGATGGGCTGCATAGAGAAAACGGGCAAAATCTGGATAACTGATGACCCAATCAATATAACTTCGGATAATGGCATGAATACCCTGCTCAGCACTTTTCGCTTGGGATAAGGCATCTAAACGTCGGCTGGACTGATCCTTTAAAGCGGCTAGATACAGCGCAGCTACGATCCCATCCTTGTGATGAAAATGATGATAAATTGCGCCAACACTGGTTTCTGCCCGATCCCGAATCATTTCAATTGTCGTTGCAGCTATGCCACTTTGTAAAAATTCCTGTAGCGCACAATTCAGAATTTGACGCTTTAAGGCCAAGCGTCCGCCTGGATAACTCCCTTCCAATACATCCATACCTTGCATTCTCCTTAATGTGCTCGGCACCGTTAATCATTAACTTATCTATTTTAAACACTTTTCTTGTGAGTCCTGCAAATACAGAATATTATTCTGTATGAGGATCTTATTATTATTCACCTCTTACGCAGGATCGCGATCATGAGCCAGGCTCTAAAAATATGGAAAACCTTTCACAAAAAACCAGGTGGTAAATACATATTTTCCAGATTACTTTGCATCAAAATACCTTATTTCAGCAGTATTTCCCCATTGCTCGAAACGCTTGCTCCGTATTATTGCGAAGTGAGCATGAAGAAACATGCGGCTGTACTCAATCATCTAGATACAATCCATGCGATTGCCATATGCAATCTGGCTGAACTGGCAGCAGGTACCATGACCGATGCCAGCGTCCCCAAAACCCATTCCTGGATTCTAAAAGGTATGCAGGTCGAATATCTTAAAAAAGCAACGACCGATTTAAGAGCCATTGCCACACCTGCAAAGTTAAATGTTGAATGGCATGAAATTGCTGAATACTAGGTTAATGTTGAGGTTCTGGATATGGCACAAGAAACCGTATGCCGTGCCCTCATCACAATGTGGGTATCTCCTAAAAAGAAGAAAACAAATAAACGTGTTTAAAAAAACCCGTCGGATGACGGGCTTTTAAGGATGCTTTTCTGCTTTAAATTTTAATCAAAATGGTAAGTCATCATCCAGGTCTGCTGCAGGCGCTGCAACTGGAGCTGGTGCAGATTTTGGCGCAAAACCGCTTGGGTTATTATTGCCATAGCCATTACCACCCGCAGGTGCATTATTGAAGCCACCTTGCTGTGGTGCATTATAACCTTGTTGACCAGCATTGTTATTGCCATAGCCGCCCTGGTTATTGTTGAAACGTGGCTGTGCAAAACCGCCATTGTCTGACTGTTCACCTTGAGGACGGCCAGAATCCAGCATTTGCATCTGCTCACCACGGATTTCTGTAGTGTAACGCTCTTGACCACTTTGGTCTGTCCACTGACGGGTACGTAGTGAACCTTCGATATAGACTTTAGAACCTTTACGTAGATACTGCTGTGCAATTTCACCTAAACGGTTATGCAGCACAATGCGGTGCCATTCTGTTTGCTCTTTACGCTCACCAGTGTTCTTATCCGTCCACGAATCACTGGTCGCGATAGAGAATTGAGTGAGAGAACCCCCATTCGGGAAAGTTTTTGTTTCAGGATCTCGACCTAAAGTACCTACTAAAATAACCTTATTTACACCACGCATGAGACCTATACTTCCTATTTGTTTCTATATTTTACTTTATAAGAGTTATGCTTAAATGGCTACCTCTTTACCCAACAAGTGCGTTAATTGTTGTCGCGCAGTATCATTAATCTGCTGTTTATCAACCTTGACGTAGGCCACTTGCTGTTCCGGCATCACCACGACTTCTTCAATACCATGAATAGATAAAAGCTGTGAAGTCCATTCATCTGTTTGTCGATTTTCAGGCAGGCTTAACACCAGGGACGAAAGATAGCGCGGCTGAGCCAGACCAAAACTAATGAGCAGCCAAATTATAGCAACCGCAGTCAAAATACTCCAACCCATGGAAGTATCATTCAGCAACAAAAGTTGTCCGCCTAGCGTACCGCCAAAGAAGGCGCCGAGGAACTGACTGCTGGCATTCACGCCCATCGCTGTTGCCTTGGACTGAATTGGCGCAACCTTGGATAACCACGATGGTAATAAGGCTTCCATTACATTGAAGGCAATAAAGAAGATCCCTAAACCAGTGAGCAGGATATATTTCGATTCAAAGCCAAAAATCAGTACCAATAGGCCAACGATAATTCCCGCAATTGCAGTCAGGAAAATACCACGCATTTTGCGGTATTTTTCCGCCAGAATAATGCTTGGAAAAGCAAAGAACAGACTAATCACGAGTAAGGGCAGATACACCCAGCCATGACTGACCAAAGGAATATTAGCGAACTCAATCAGCTGCGAAGGCACATAGATAAACATTGCCGTGAGTAACAGATGCAGGCTAAACACCGAAACATGCAGGCGATTCAGGTCACCCATTTTTAGGACTTGTTTCAGCTGAATCAGATACCCCTGCTGAAAATTACGATGATGACGGGTCACTTTTGGCACCATCAGCAGCATCGCAATTGCCGCCAACCCCATTATGGTAGTCACCCAGAACAGCCCTGAAATACCCACAAGACCCGTTAACCAAGGACCTAAGGTAAATGCCACCACAAAAGATAAGCCGATACTCATGCCCATGGTTGCCATGGCTTTCATGCGGTTTTCTTCACGGGTCACATCGGCAAGCAATGCCATGACCACTGCCGAAACCGCACCGCCGCCCGCGATGGCACGCCCAATAATCACTCCATAGATTGTGTCCGACATGGCGGCAATTGCACCACCCAATGCAAATAGCAATAACCCGATGACCACCAGCGGTTTGCGACTGAAACGGTCTGCAATCAGGCTAAACGGAATCTGTAGAATGGCCTGAGTCAGACCATAAACCCCTACTGCCAGGCCAATCAGTGCCGGCGTAGCATATTCATATGACTGTCCTGCAACCGAAAATACAGGGATAATCATAAACAACCCCAGCATGCGCAGTGCAAAAATGCTGCTAAGCGCAAAGGTTGAGCGACGTTCTAGGGCATTCATCATAAATTATGGCAGTTCAATTGATGGATCTTCAGGCGAAGATTATAGGACATTCGGCCGGGATGGATGCAGGAATTTTATTTGAAATAAAGATGATGCTGATCTAAAAAATAAAAAAGCGCAGCCGGAGCTACGCTTTTGCATCAGGATCACAGGCCTTAGTGATGTAAAGCCTGACGTTTCTTGTACTGAATCGAGGCAATCACGGCCCAGACAATAAAGGCCACCCCGATCAGGCCGGTCACTATTTCCGGTACATGTACACCAGTACCGCTGGCAATCATGATGAAAGCCAAGGCGCCAATCGCGTAATGCGCACCATGTTCCAGATAGATATAAGCATCCAGCGTGCCTTTTTCCACCAGATAAATCGTCATTGAACGGACAAAGATCGCACCAATTGCCAGACCGAGCATGATGATCACCACGTCTGAGGTAATCGCAAAGGCACCGATCACGCCATCAAAACTGAACGAGGCATCCAGAACTTCTAAATAGAGGAAACCACCAATACCGGCTTTCACTACACCGGTCGGTACGCCATTTTCATCATGACGAACTGCATTGCCATTTTCATCGACTTCCGGTTCACCACCAAGCAGATGGCTGAGTACCTGCACCCCGATGTAAATCACAATACCCCAGATTCCCGCCATGGTCACGACCAGACGTTTGGCCTCTACCACATTGGCCGCCATGATCAGCAGCGCCACCAGCGCAATAAAGACCGACATTGCCGGAACACTAGCCAGGTTGGATAAACGGCGTTCTACTCTTCTGAACCAGTGCGTATCCTTTTCTTCATCCAGAAAGAAATTCAGGAATACCATCAACAGGAAGGCACCACCAAATGCCGCAATTTCAGGATGATGTGCCATCAAACGCGCTGAATATTCTTTTGGATCATTCAGGGCCAGACGTACCACTTCCATAAAGCCCATGTCTGCGGTCACCGCGACGATGGCTACCGGGAAGATTAAACGCATCCCGAAAACAGCAACCAGAATCCCGACAGTCAGGAAAAGCATTTTCCAGAAATGATCCCAGCCACGCAGAACAGAGGCATTGACAACCGCGTTATCGAAGGACAACGACACTTCCATAATCGCCAGAATGGCGGTAATGGTCAGTGCTGTGAACATGGTTTGCAGGCCCGCTTCCGGACCATGGGTATAACCCCAATAAGCAGACAAACCAAGACACACGATCGAAAATGCGATTGAGAAACCAAAATGTTTCAACATACAAATCGACCTTAGATAAATTTCATTGAGTGTATTTCTTTAATTGTAGGGAAATACCAAGACTAAAACTTGTCTCAATTATGAAACTTTTGCCGCATAAACCAAAGCACTTCCTGAACCATTTTTGCGTATTTTCTGCTTTTCAAATCTGTCGATCTTTTCAACGGGTCGATCTTTGCTATAGTGCTGCATGCTTTGACTTCAACTGCTCAGGATTTCAGTATGAGTTTCTCTCAAGACGTATGGCAACGTAACCTCGAACTTTATCAAAAGACCTTGGCACTGCCTTTTAACCAGCAGCTGGCACAAGGCACATTGAACCGTGATGCCTTCAGTCATTATGTGATTCAGGATGCGCATTATTTGCTGGCCTATGGCCGTGCACTGGCAGTCTGTGCCGCCAAAGCCTTTGAGGCTGATGATGTGATCCAGTTTAGTGAAGCAGCTAAAATTGCGATTGTGGTCGAGCGCAGCCTGCATAATAGCTTTATGCAGGATTTCGGTATCAGCAAAGCCCAGTTCGAAAATACGCCGTTGACGCTGGCCTGCCATCACTATACTTCCTATTTGCAGGCAACTGCCTGGGCCGAAAGCTATCCGGTGGTGCTGGCAGCCCTGCTGCCATGTTTCTGGATTTATGCAGAAGTCGGCAAGGATATTGTCGATAAGGCCGCAGCCAATAATCCTTATCAGGCCTGGATTGATACTTACGCCGGGGAAGATTTCCATACTGCTGTACGCAATGTGATTGCAACTGTGGATCGCGTAGCAGCGCGTGTCGATGCCGACACCCTGGAAAAAATGCATACAGCCTATACCCATGCAGCGCGTCTGGAATGGTTGTTCTGGGACAGCGCATTTGAGCAACGCCAGTGGCCTGGTCTGGATTGATACAAGCTGAATTCAGCCCTGTTCAATACGGGGCTTTTTATTTTTTCTACAAAATTCTAAATAGGCACAATGATCCTAATTTTTATCTTGGATCGATGCTCCGCAATGCTAAGCACTCTGTGTTTTTTTACAGAGTTTAAATCCATGTTCAAATGCTTTGATTAAAAGCAGGACCAAAATTTTAATCGGAAAAAATATCTCATACATTTTTAACTTATTGCTTTGGTACTGATCTTTTGACCAATCACCGACATAACTTGACGTTTAAAATACTTTTTTTTGCACTTGAACATTTTTCATCCGGTATCATATAAGGGTTTTTGATGAATATTCTAGGATCATTGCATGAGCCAAAGCCACATCCGTATTCGAGGCGCACGTACCCATAACCTTAAAAATGTGAACCTTGATATACCACGCGACAAGTTTGTGGTGATTACGGGACTGTCTGGTTCAGGTAAGTCCTCACTGGCATTCGATACCCTGTATGCCGAAGGTCAGCGCCGTTATGTCGAGTCATTGTCTGCCTATGCACGCCAGTTCCTGTCCCAGATGGAAAAACCGGAAGTCGATTCAATAGAAGGCTTAAGTCCGGCCATTGCGATCGAGCAGAAGTCGACCAGCCACAACCCGCGTTCAACCGTGGGGACTATTACTGAAATTTATGACTATCTGCGTCTGCTGTATGCTCGCGTCGGTACACCTTATTGTCCAGAACATGACCTGCCGATGGTCGCGCAAACCGTGAGTGAAATGGTGGATGCGGTAAAAGGCTTGGAAGAAGGTACTGGCCTGATGCTGTTGGCGCCTGTCGTACGTGAACGTAAGGGTGAATATTCCGCATTATTTGAACAGTTACAGAGCCAGGGTTTTGTACGCGCCCGCGTGGATGGCGAGATCATGGAAATTGATCCTCCGCCAGAACTGGATAAAAAGAAAAAGCATACCATTGAAGTGGTGGTTGACCGCTTTAAAGTGCGTGATGATCTGGGTAATCGTATTGCCGAAAGCTTTGAAACTGCACTTCGTCTGGGTGGCGATATTGCCATTGTCTCGCGGATGAAAGGCGAACGACCAGATCGTGTTTTCTCAGCCAAACATTCCTGCCCGAAATGTGATCGTGCGGTGGCAGAACTGGAACCACGTCTGTTCTCGTTCAATAATCCATTTGGTGCCTGCCCGGTTTGTGATGGCCTCGGTACGCGTAGCCATTTTAGTGCAGATAAACTGATTCCAAATCCTGAATTGAGTATCAGTCAAGGCGCAATCCGGGGTTGGGACCGTCAGCGTCCATATTATTACAGCATGATCGAAAAGGTCGCCAATCACTTTGGCTATTCGCTGGATACGCCGTGGAATCAGCTCGAAGCCGATGTTAAGAAGAAATTCCTCTATGGTACCGGTCGTGAAAAGATTGATCTGAGCTATATTGACGAACGCGGTCGCCGTCATAATCGTGTGATTGCTTTTGAAGGTGTACTGCCGCATTTGGAACGCCGTTATCGTGAAACTGAAAGTAATTATGTCCGTGATGATCTGGCACAGTACTTGTCCAATGCAGCCTGTGATGCCTGCGATGGTTCACGTCTGAATGAAATTTCACGTAATGTCAAAATTCTGGACAAGACCATTGCTGACATTACCCGCATGTCGATTGGTGACGCCGAAAGCTACTATCAAGGTCTGAATCTTGAAGGTGCCCGCGGTGAAATTGCCGATAAGATTTTTAAGGAAATCCGTGAGCGTCTGCACTTCCTGGTGTCTGTTGGTTTAAATTACCTGAGTCTGTCCCGTTCAGCTGAAACTTTATCTGGTGGTGAAGCACAACGTATCCGTCTGGCTTCTCAGATCGGCGCCGGTCTGATGGGTGTCATGTATGTGCTGGATGAACCCTCGATTGGCCTGCACCAGCGTGATAACGACCGTCTGCTACAAACCTTGGTACGTCTGCGTGATCTTGGTAATACAGTATTAGTCGTTGAACATGATGAAGATGCGATTCGTGCCGCCGACCATATTATTGATATCGGTCCAGGTGCCGGCGTACATGGCGGTCATGTGATTGCCGAAGGAACCTATCAAGAACTTGCTGAACATGAAGATTCCCTGACTGGTAAATATCTGTCTGGCAAGCTGAAAATTGAAGTACCGAAAAAACGGACCCAACCACCAAAACCGGAAGAACAGATCAGGCTGATGGGTGCAGCAGGCCATAATCTGAAAAATGTCGACCTGACCATTCCATTAGGGGTGATGACCTGTGTCACGGGTGTATCAGGTTCAGGTAAATCGACGTTAATTAACCGCACCTTGTTGCCACTAGCAGCAACACAGCTCAATGGTGCGACTACTCAGACCTCAGAGAAATTTGATTCGATCGATGGTCTGCAATTCCTGGATAAAGTTGTAGATATTGATCAGAGTCCGATTGGACGTACACCACGTTCCAACCCAGCGACTTATACCGGTCTGTTTACTCCGATTCGTGAACTGTTTTCACAAACACAGGAAGCCAAGGCACGTGGTTATGCAGCCGGCCGTTTCTCGTTTAACGTGAAAGGTGGTCGCTGTGAGGCCTGCGAAGGCGACGGTATGATCAAGGTGGCAATGCACTTCCTGCCGGATATGTATGTACCGTGTGATGCATGTCATGGCAAGCGTTATAACCGTGAAACGCTGGAAGTAAACTACAAAGGCAAGAACATTTCTGATGTACTGGAGATGACTGTTGAAGATGCCATGCATTTCTTCGATGCCATTCCAGTGATTCACCGTCGATTGGAAACCTTGCATCAGGTTGGCTTAGGTTATATCCGTCTGGGTCAGTCTGCGACAACACTTTCTGGTGGTGAAGCACAGCGGGTGAAACTGGCACGTGAACTGGCAAAACGTGATACCGGCCAAACCCTGTATATTCTGGATGAACCGACGACTGGCCTGCATTTCCATGATATTGCCAAGCTGCTAGATATCCTGCATCAGCTCCGTGACAAGGGCAATACCATTGTGGTGATTGAGCATAACCTGGATGTGATTAAGACTGCGGACTGGATCGTGGACTTAGGTCCTGAAGGGGGTTCAGGTGGCGGTATGATTATCGCGGAAGGCACACCTGAAGAAGTGGCAAAGAGTAAGACTTCGCATACCGCGCGGTTCTTAAAGCCGTTATTGAAATAAGGAATCTCCCCTAGCCCCTCTTTTTAAAAGAGGGTTAGGGCGGATTCTAAAGAATTAGATGTTGTGCTAAAACAGTGATTTATTCATCGTTTTTTTCATTTTAAAAACATGGATATATAAAGTAAAAAACGTTAAAAATATATGAATTAAACCTCAGCCACTGCATTACGTCCTTGACCTTTAGCCACAAACAAAGCTTTATCCGCTTTGGTAAACAGGCTGATCCAGGACTGCGCACCTATCGCCACCCCCACACTGACCGAGACCTGAATCTGATCACCATTTTCACTTAAAATATAAGCACCCTCTACTTCGCTTCGAATCTTATCAGCAATCTTACGGGCATTATCGAAGTCAATATTTTCGATCAGAACCAGAAATTCATCCCCGCCATAACGTACCAGTAAATCAGAAGTACGGACATTGTCCTTCAGGCACTGCGCCACAAACTGAATGACTTCATCTCCGATAATGTGTCCATACTGATCGTTCACCTGCTTAAAGTGATCAATATCAATAATCATCAAACACGTCTGACTAAACTGTGAAGGATGTGATTCCAGAAAACGAGTGTATTCCTCCAAGGCGAACCGATTCGCCAGTCCGGTTAAAGGATCGGAATGAGCAATATTTTTAAGCCTGAATTCTAAGGCATCACGTTGCTGCAACATCTGTTGCAACCTTTGAATGGCAGTAAATAAGGATTCAGATTTAGTATGGGCATTCGATGATAAAGCTTTGGTATCACCATTTTCCGAAAGCGTAAACAGAATTTGACGCGCTTCTATCAGCGGCTGAAATACACTTTTACGTGCAAAAATCATCGTTGCAATTGCTGCTCCTAAAGACACAAATGAAAGTAAAACTGTCCAGAGCAATTGCTGCAAATGAGAAGATTTTTCCCGCTCTGCAACCTGATTGCTGTACTCAAGTAAATGGCTTTGCAGGTCAACAACGGTAGCAAATTTATCAACCATCGCATTGGTGAGTTCTGTTCCTGTCAAATGATAAGGAACCTGCTGAATGCTCTCTTCCACCAGACTTGAAACGATCGGTAAGCCTTTTTGGATAAAGACCGTATCGACAGCATTATGCAACCGGTTGAATTCTTCAGTCTTGTCCTCTTCCGGCTGCAATGTGCCGATTAAATCCCAAAGATAATGGATCCGATATTGGACTTGCATAGCACGGGTTAGGTTTGCAGCAGGAATCGGTTGGTCGAAAGTCACATAAGCCATGATTGTAGAGGCGGCACGCCCTGCCTGATCCCTCAAGTCAGATAAAAATAAAATCTGAGAAATAAAATTATTTTGTGAGGTAGAGGTAGTATTAGAAGCAATTACTACTCCTTTTAGGATAATACGACAACTGTCCCAGGCCTTAAACATTGCAGCAATCGCCTGATCAAGTGCTTGAGCATTACGCTGTTCCCAAGGAATTTTTGCATAGCTATCGATCTGTAAACGTCCCTGCTCCAGACTTGGTCGAACCGCACTTTCCAAACGTTGACTTAAATGCGGGAAGCCCACTTGCTGTAATACTTTTGCTGTATGTTCGAACTGCTGATCTACTTCTTTACGGTAAATTTCGAGTTCTTGTTGTCGTTGGTGAATCTCTTCAGGCGTACTGGAAAGGACTTTATTGGCAGGGGCTCTTTCCTTGGAAATCTTATTGGCCAGAATGGCAACTTCTTGCAGGGCATGTAATTCGTCAGAAGTACGCACAGCCTTAAGGTAACTTTGAGTGCTATTCACAATGAGAGGAATGCAAATGAACAGCAGACATAAAATAATGACAGACATTGCGCAATAAAGGTGTTTACTGATTTGTTCAGAGCGCAGAGTATTCATTGTCTTAGCGTACGCCCTCAGACTAATAATTAATAAAGTATTTGATTTATCTTAATTATTATACAAAAAATCCATTTCTTCAGAAAGAAAAAATTCTTTATATTAAATGCTTTTATATAACTTTACTGAACTCAAAAGTCATATAGGTCCTAATTTATGTCCTTATATTTAAAATAAAATTTTTTAATTTCAGCAAATAACCAGCGGATGTATCAAATAGTTTCAAAAAAAATTGAAATTCATATTGTTTGCTGTTTACACATGCAACAATTAAGTGCATAATGCACCGCATTAGGGCGAATTAAATTTTTCCTCAGCAGATATTTTAATTTACCCGCAAATTTTGGCTAAAAAACCCCAATTTTCAATGAAAATTGGGGTTTTTTTTATCTATTTCATTTTTTATATAATATCTTACCAAAGGTAGTGCACCATTATGGTGCTTTAATTTCTTTTAAAATATATCTTGATTTGTTTAATATTTATACTTATTGATTGGTCTTTATCCCCTCACTCATCTCTACTTAAGTTTCAGGCAAAAAAAAGCCCAACCTTGGGGAAAGCTGGGCCGATAAAACACAAAATTCGTGGAGAATCAGGTCAAATAAAGAATTTAAGTAAATACATCATCTAACTTGATGAATTAATTATCGTAACTTTCATGTAGAATGTAAAGCATATTAAATTAGTTGGATTTGATATTTGTCTGTTTTTTACACAAAATTAGATTTAATTTAAATAAAAAATAAATTTAATGAATTAGAAAAGAATTATTGAATCAACTAAATAAGTGATCTAGGCATTCTTAATCATTTATATGGAGAGGTTTGACTCTATAGAATTGGTTTTTCCAATTCTTATATACATTTGAATTAAATTAAACAATAACCACCTATTATAAATGTGAATTTTCACGTGTTTTATATTATTTCTTTTTATTTAAGTAATTATTTGTTCTATCAGTATTTTTTTTAGAACTAAGCAGTTGAATAATAAATTCACAATCTTTACAAAAACATAACAATTATAAAATTCATATTTATATGATTTTAAAAGGTTTATTGACTTAATAAATTGTTACAATACAATTACCCCCTGTTTTACCTCCCCTTTGAAAAACGGTAATAATCATGAAAAAACTAGGTTTAGCCACTGCTTTATTATTAGCGATGACCGGTGCTCAAGCGTATCAATTTGAAGTTCAAGGTCAAGCAGAACACATTGACAATACTGCCAATGACAAAGATTTTGCTGGTGCTGTTCAAGGTACTTACTACCTGAAAGATGTTGATGCTTCTAAAGGCCCTTTAGCTGAAGCAGCATTCCTAAACCAAGCTTCTAATGTTTCTGCGGCTTATAGCTACGGTGAAGATGGACAAGAATTTGGTGACCGTGCCGTCTACCATACTTATGGTGTGAAAGGTGAAGCCTACATCCCAACTAAACTTGTTCCAGCATATGCAAGCGCTTCTTATAACCATACTATTATTGACAATAAAGCTGGTGAAAAAGATGACAATGGTGACCGTTATGCATTAGAAGTGGGTGTATTACCTATTCCTAATTTCCTGGTTACTGTAGGTTATACAAGTGTTGCTGACCAAGCTTCTCTTGATGCTTTCAATATCGTTTCTAATGGTGTTGCTAAAGCAGCTCTTGAGACTATGACTATCAATGAAGATCAAGATGCAATTACTGCACGTACTAAATACGTAGGTGCAATCGATGGTACAACTATGTCGATCGGTTTTGAATCTGGTTTAGTTTACGGTGAAGACACTGCTTATAACCTAGGTACAACGCTTTACCTCAACCCTAAACTAAGTGTTGGCGTTTCTTATATGGAATCTAGCTATGCAGGTTCTCCAGATAAAGCTTTAGGTGCGAACGTAAACTACTTCGTTACTCCAGCAGTATCTGTAGGTGCTAGCTACGTTAATGCTAACTACGAAACTAAAAATGCTAATCTGGATCAAGATGTTGCAACAGATACCCAAACTGTGGGCTTGAATGCTAAATTCCGTTTCTAATTTCTGATTAGATTCTGAATATAGAAAAAGGACACTTTATGTCACTGCTGTCCCATAGTTTGCTTTAAATAAAAAAACCTGAGTCCTAACAGTTAAAATATGAGTGCAAACAAACACTTTAACGACCAGGATTCAGGTTTTGTCACATCAGAATAC